>DASSTY010000025.1:0-6517 GCA_035707585.1 Gemmatimonadales bacterium | reverse complement strand
CGCCCGCAGAGCGGCGACTCGATCTGGGTGATCGATGCCGCGGCCGATCGGCTGGCGGGAACTGCGCCGGGTGAATGGGCCGATGATCTTCCTACCGTCGCAGGGCTTTCAACATTGATCACCCGGGTCGGCAAGGACGTGGTGGCACGCAACCTCGCAGCCGATGGATTCCCCGAGTCCGGCCGGGTTGACGGCGGTGCCGCCGATCTCTGGACTGCGCTGGCGTGGACGCCCAAATCCGATGCCGCCGAAGTGCGCGAATCAACTGCGACGGCATCAGGCGCTTCGGATTCCGCTGCCGACACCACAGTAGCGAGTGCTCCGACGGAGCGGGTGTATCTCCAGGTCAGCAGCTCGCAGAATGGCGATTGGGCCAATCAGCTGATGAACCAGCTCCGCCAGGCGGGGCTGCCCGCATCGGTCCTGCCGCCCAAGCGCAGTGACGAGCCGTATCGGGTGGTGCTGGGTCCGTACCAGAGCCGCGCCGACGCCGAAGCCGCCGCCGAAACACTGGGGCGTCCCTCATTCATCCTGCAGGCCGACAGCACCACTCCATGAAGGACGAGGTATGAAGCTCACCAAGCTGGAGCTGTCCGGCTTCAAATCGTTCGCCGACACCGTGGTGCTCACCTTCGAGCAGGGTGTCACCGCCATCGTCGGCCCCAACGGATGCGGCAAGTCCAACGTTTCCGACGCGGTGCGCTGGGTCCTGGGCGAGCAGTCGGCGCGGCTGCTGCGCGGCGGCAAAATGGAAGACGTGATCTTCCAGGGATCCGCCGGACGGCGGCCGGTGAACGTAACGGAAGTCTCGCTCTACCTCGACAACACCGATGGCGACCTGCCGATCGCCTATCAGGAAGTGGTCATCACCCGCCGCCTCTCGCGTTCGGGCCAGAGTGACTATCTGCTGAACGGCTCGCCGGTGCGGCTCCGCGATGTCCAGGATCTGCTGCGCGGTACCGGGCTCGGCGGCGAGGCGGGCGTCGTCATCGAAGCCAAGGCAATCGACCGGCTGCTGAGCGATCGGGCCGATGAGCGCCGTTCCCTCTTCGAAGAGGCGTCGGGCATCGGACTCTATCGCGATCGCAAACACAGCAGCGAACGGCGACTGGAAGAAACCGCGCTGGACCTCCAGCGGGTGGAAGATCTCATCGCCGAGGTGCAGTCGCAGCTCCGCAGTCTGGCCCGGCAGCGCGGGCGCGCCGAACGGCACGTCAAGCTGATGGAAGAAAAGTTCGCGGTTCAGGTGACGCTGGCCCGCCGACACATGGAGCGCCTCACCGAGCAGGTGAAAGACATGGAGGCCCGCTACGCGGAGCTTTCCGACCTGCTCCCCGCCGCGCGGACTCGACTGGGCGAAACCGAGCACCGCCGCGAAGAAGCGGCCCAGGTCCGCCAGACGGCGGAGGAGCGCCGCACCGAGATTGCCCGCCAGCTCGGCGCCGTTCGGGTAGAGCTGGGGCGGCTGGAAGGCGAAATCGCACTGGCGTCCGAGCGGTTGGCCAACGCGTCGGAACGGCGGCTTCGCGCGGCTGAAGAGCGGAGCCAGATGGAACAGCGCCGCGCACAGGCAGATCTCGAGCGCGCCTCTGCCGAATCCGAACGCGCCGCGGCCGATCAGGAGCACGCCCGCATCGGTCGTGAACTCGCCGCCCGGGCCGAAGCCGAAGAAGCGGGCCGCCAACGGCTCGCGGCCCAGCGCCAGGAAGTTCGTGAGCGCGAGCAGGGATTGCAGCAGCAGGTGCAGGCTCTCCGCGCACTGGAAGGGGAACGCACCGCGCTGGAACAGGAGCTGGCGTCGCTGCGCGATCGCTCAGGCCACGCCACCGCCCATCGCGCCACCCTCCAGAACGAGCTGACTACCGCCGAGCGCCGCCGTGATCACCTGGTGGAGCAGGCCGGTGTGCTGGCGTACGATGCCCGCCAGGCCGCCGAAGCCGCCGAGCGGATGCGCCATGAGGTGGGCCAATACCGCGAGCGTGAAGCGGCCGCGCGCGCCGCGCGCCGCCAGGCCGAAGAAGGATTGGCCCAGCTCACCGCCCGCCGCGCTGCGCTGGAAGAACTGGAGCGAGATCGCGTCGGCCTGGCGCCTGCAGCCGCGGCACTGCTCGCCGTGCGCGATCGGTTCGGCGGCGGTGTGCTCGGGCCGCTCAGCGATTACGTCAGCACCGGCCGCGAAGAAGCCGAACTGGCCGAGCGCCTGCTCGGCGAATGGATGCACGCCGTGCTGGTGCGCGACGAAGCAACCGCCACCGCCATTCAGCAGTGGCATGCCGAAGCCCAGCCGGGCGCGCTGGTGCTGTTGCCGGTGTCTCCCGGCCCCACTTCACATGCACATGAGCAGCAGCCGCTCGATCACCAGCTCCAGGTACAGGAGCCCGCCACGGCGTGGGTCCATGCTGCGCTGGCGGGGTCGGCCATCCTCGACCAGAGCGGCCGTGTGCTCAAGCGGCCCAGCGGCGCAATTTTCCTCTCTGGGGTAGGCGCGCCCAGCGGCCCGCTGCGCCGGCGCGCTGAACTGGCGTCGCTCACCCTCGATGTCACCGCAGCGGAATCCGCACTTGCGCGCGTGGTGCAGGAACTCGAAGCCACTACGACGGCACTCGCCGAGGCGGAGCATCGGCTCGCCGACGCGACCGCCAAGGCGGAGCAGAGCCGTCAGGCGGAGCGCCAGGCGGCGGCAGCGCGCGACGACGCCGCGCGCGTGGTCGGCAACCTGGCGCGCGAAGTGGCCGACTCCGACACTCAGCTTGCCCGAATCGCCGAGCGGCTGCAGCAGGCGGAACGGCGGCTCGCCGAAATCGACGAGGCGCTGGGCCAGACCGAACTGGCCCGCGGCCGGCTCGAAGAAGAACTCGGCACCAGCCGCGCCCGCCTGGCCGAGCACGAGGCCGAGCAGGAAGCGGCGCGCGAACAGCGGGTTCACTGGCAGGTTCAGGAAGCCCACGTAGCGGCCCAGCTCCGCGCCGCGACCGAACGCCAGGAGCGGGCGGCGCAGCAGCGCGCCGACGCCGATGCCGCGATCGAGGCGCTAGCCGGCGAGCTGGCCCGGCTGGAAGCCGATACCGCACTGCTCGCCGCCCAGCAGAGCCAGTGGTCCGAAGCGCGCGCCGAGCGTCAAACCGCGCTGACCGAACTGGAAGGCGCCGCCACGCTGGCCGAAACCGCCCTGGCCGATGCGTCCGAAGAGCTGGCGATGGTCGAACGGCAGCTCGGCACCATCCGAGCGGAAGTCGACGCGCTCAGCGACGAGAGCCACCAGCTTCAGGTACAGCTCACCGAAGCCGCGGGACGGCGGCGCAGCATCACCGAGCGAATCGAAGCCGAGTGGCGCAAGCCGATGTCGCAGCTCATGGCCGAAGCGCCGTTCCTGAGCGACCTCGATCTCGACACACTGGAAGCCGAATCGGCCCGGATCACCGAGCAGCTCGAAGCGATCGGGCCGGTCAACCCGCTGGCGGTCGAAGAACACGCCGAAGAAACCCGGCGGCTGGAGTTCCTCATCTCCCAGCGCGACGATCTGGTGAGCGCTCGGCAGTCGCTGATCCAGGCCATCCGCGAAATCGACGGCACCGCCCGCGCCATGTTCCTGGAAACGTTCCAGGCGGTGCAGGGCCATTTCCAGCATGTCTTCCACACCCTCTTCGGCGGCGGTGAATGCGAGCTGCGCCTGGCCGACCCCGACGACCCGCTGGAGAGCGACATCGACATCCACGCCGCCCCGCGCGGCAAGCGGACTCAGCGCATTCACCTGCTCTCCTCCGGCGAGCGCACGCTGGTGGCGGTGAGTCTCCTGTTCAGCATCTATCTGAGCAAGCCGAGCCCGTTCTGTCTGATGGACGAGGTGGATGCGCCGCTGGACGACGCCAACGTCGGCCGGTTCACCCATCTGCTCGATGAATTCAAGGCCACCACCCAGTTCCTGGTGATCACCCACAACCCGCGCACCATGCAGGCGGCCGACGCGGTGTATGGTGTGACGATGCAGGAACCGGGCGTGTCGACCATCGTGGGCGTCCGCCTGGGCGAAATGGAGCCGGCCTGACATGCTGATCGTGATGCGGCAGGCGGCATCGGATGAAGATCTCGCCCGCGTAGTCGCCTTGATTCAGGAGATGGGTTACGAAGCTCGTCCGGTACCGGGGCACGGCCGCGTGGCCGTTGGCGTGGTTGGCAACGACGGTCCGGTGGACGGCTCTCGCTTCTCCGCCCTCCCCGGTGTCGAGGAACTGATCCGCGTCACTCGGCCGTACAAACTGGTGTCGCGCGAATGGCGCCCCGATTCCACTGCGGTGCGGCTGTCCGGCGGCATCACCGTCGGCGGCAACGATGTCGTGGTGATGGCGGGCCCCTGCTCGGTCGAAAACGAACACCAGATCATCGCCGCCGCCCAGGCCGTGCGCGATGCCGGCGCAACGGTGCTCCGGGGTGGTGCCTTCAAGCCCCGCAGCTCACCCTATTCGTTCCAGGGGCTGGGCCGCGCCGGACTGGAACTCCTGGCGCGGGCCCGGGCCGAGACCGGGCTCCTGATCATCACCGAGGCCCTCGACACCGATGGCGTCGGTGCGGTCGCCGAAATCGCCGACATCATTCAGATTGGCGCCCGCAACATGCAGAACTACTCGCTGCTCAAGAAGGCGGGGCGATCGGGCAAGCCGGTGCTGCTCAAGCGGGGAATGGCTGCGACGATCGAGGAACTTCTGCTCGCGGCGGAATATCTCCTGGCCGAAGGAAATGCCGATGTGATGCTCTGCGAGCGGGGCGTGCGCGGATTCGACAGCGGCACCCGCAATCTGTTCGATCTGAGCGCCATTCCGGTGGTGCACCGGCTCTCGCATCTGCCGATCATCGCTGATCCCAGTCACGGCACCGGACGGCGGGACATGGTATCGCCAATGGCGCGCGCAGCGGTTGCAGCGGGCGCCGACGGGCTCCTGGTGGAGGTACATCCCGCTCCCGATCATGCGCTGTCCGATGGGGCGCAGAGTCTCCATCCGGCACAGTTCACCGAAATGATGGGACAGGTGCGGGCGATCGCGACGGCCATCGGCCGCGGCGTGGCGGAACCGAGCCAGGTGGGCGCATGAAGCGGTTCATTCTCGCCGCCGCACTCGCCGTCGCGATGACGCCCGCGGCAGTATCGCCGTTGCCGGCCCAGGACGCAGCCGCGATCGTCAATCGCGCCGCAAGGATGTATCGCGGCCTCACGTCACTCCGGGCCAACTTCACCCAGGTCATCGACAACCCGATGATCGGCACCGCCACCAGCCGGGGTACGCTGACGCAGGCGGGCTCGAACCAACTGGCGATGCGCTTTAGCGATCCCAAGGGTGAAGCGATCGTGATCGACGGCAAATACATCTGGATCTACACGCCGAGCACCACCCCGGGCCAGGTCATCCGGCAGGCCCTGCCGAGCAGCGGCGCGGGTTACGGGTTCAACCTGCTGGGCTGGTTCCTCGATGATCCGGCGAATCGTTATGCGATGCGGTATATCCGCAAGGACAAGGTGGGCGGCCGGGCCGTAGATGTGGTGGAGCTGACGCCCCGGTCGGACAGCATGCCATTTACGAGCGCCAGGATCTGGCTCGACCGGGTCAGCGCCCTGCCCCGCAAGCTGGAAATCCAGGAGCGCACCGGCGGCACGCGCACGCTGACACTCGCTGATATGCGGACCAATGTGTCGGTGCCCGATGATGCGTTTACCTTCGACGTGCCGTCGGGGGTGCGGGTGATTGATCAATAACGGTAGGGGCGGGTCTGAGACCCGCCCCTACGGTTCATCACTCAGCAGCGCTTCGACCTGCCGCGCCGTCACTGGATCCAACCCCGCCTCCCGCGCCAATCGCACCGCTTCCAACCCCAGAGTTCGGTACAGCTGCTGATCGCCATCTTCCAGCGCGCCCAGGTGCGCCATGATGGCGCGGACGTCGCCGCGGCGTACCGGACCGGTGAGTCCGCGCACCGGGCCCAATCGCTCCACGTTGGCCACCGCCCCCGCCAGAAGCGGGAGGTAAATCTTCCCGGCCAGCTCGGGTGGAATCCCCGCCCCCCGCGCGATCCGCTCAGCCACCCCCGCCAGCACCACCGCATAATTGGCGGCGAACACCGCGCCGGCATGATACGCCGGCTTGGCTTCGCTCTTCAACCGGAAAGGCGTCATGCCGAGCGCGCGCGCCAGCTCCTCGCCGGCGGCAATGGCGCGGTCGTCTCCCTCGACTGCTGCATACGCGCCGGCGAACCGCTCCGGTGCGGAGGCGGGATCGGCCACCGTCTGCAGCGGATGATATGAGCCGAGTGCGGCGCCGGTCGCGGCCAGCGCAGCGAGGGCGCCCCGGTCGAGCGGGCCGGCCAGATGCATGACCACCTGCTCCTTCCCCACCGCCCCTTCGTGTGCCAGGCTGCGCGCAACCGTGGGGATTTCATCGTCCGGTGTAGTGATTACAATGAGCTGCGCCGCCCGGAGCGCATCGGCCCAGGGCGGCGCAGTAGCAACCAGACCGGTCGCCAATGTCCG
>DASSTY010000024.1:0-12468 GCA_035707585.1 Gemmatimonadales bacterium | reverse complement strand
GGCGCTCCTCTGTTCAGTTACGTCCGCCACTCCAGCAGATCTTGTAATGCATTGTGGACCAGGGATCTGCGGGTCCTGCTATGAAGTCGGATCTGAGGTGATGGAGGGTGTTGGGCTGGCCGCCGATGGGCCGGGACCATGGCACGTCGACCTGCGGGAGCAGCTGGCCGGCCAGGCCCGCCGGCTCGGGGTGGGCGAGGTGACTGTGTCAGATCAGTGCACCGCGCACCACTCCCCACGGTATTACAGCCACCGGGCTTCAGCTGGGCGCGACGGACGGATGGTGGCGTATCTCGGGATTCCCGGATACGTTGACGCGGGCATGGGCGGCGGTTAATATTGTCGTGCTGGTCCCGGGCGGCTCTTCCCGGGCTTCGGTCTGATGTGGGGGAGTCCCCCCACATTTTTTTTGGGGTCTGAGTGTCGATCGACACACTGCTCGAGCCGATTCGCGAACACGTTGCCAGTCTCGGTTTCGAGTTGGTTGACTTCCGCCAGGTCGGCACTCCGTCGCGACCTATCCTGCAGCTCCGGATCGACCGACCGGACAGCGGCCCCGGCCGCGGGGTGACGACCGCCGACTGCGTGGTCGTCAGCCGCTCTCTCGAGCATCTCCTCGAAGCGCGCGGGGCCGTCGGGCCCCGCTATGTGCTGGAGGTCTCCTCGCCCGGGCTGGAGCGGCCGGTGCGGTGGCCCGAGCATTGGCGCCGGTTCGTCGGGCGGCGGGTTCGCATCCGCCTGCCGGGCCAGCGCCGGGGCCGTGCCCGCGAGGCCGAGATCCTGGCGGTCCCCGACGACGAACACGTCTCGGTTCGCTGGGCCGATGGCCAAATCGCCACTCTGGCGCTGGCCGACATCGTCGAAGCCTGGCTGGTGGTCGATTGGGAAAACTACGGGAAACCGTCTGAGGGGGCGCAAGGGCGCCCGTAAACTGGAGTCACACAGTATGGCTGGATCTGCCGAAATGTTGGCCGCCTTTCGCGAGCTGACCACAACCAAGCAACTCGATCGCGCCGATCTTCTCGATCTGCTGCGCGACGGTATTCAGGCGGCACTGGTGCGCCGCTGGGGCCCCAACGTCAAGTTCGAAATGACGGTGGACGAGCTCAACGGCACGATCCGGATCATCCGGCTTCGTCAGGTGGTCGATCAGGTAGAAGATCCTTCCTGGCAGATCTCCCTCGAAGACGCCCGCTTCGAAGATCCCGACTTCCAGGTCGGCGACATGCTGGAAGAAGATGTTCCCTTCGAAGCCTTCGGACGGCTGGCGGTGCAGGCGGCCAAGCAGCGGATCATCCAGCGGGTGCGCGAAGGCGAGCGGACCCGGATTCGCGACGAATTCACCTCCAAGGTCGGCGAACTGCTCTCCGGCGAAATCCAGCAGATCGAACGCGGTAAGCTGGTCATCATGCTCAACCGCTTCCGTGAAGCCGAAGCGATCATCCCCTATCGCGAGCAGAACCACCGGGAGCACTTCCACCAGGGCGATACCATTCGCGCGGTGCTCAAGCGGCTGGAAGAAACGCCCAAGGGTCCTCGGCTGATTCTGTCGCGGGGCGATCCGCTGTTCGTCAAGGCGCTCTTCAAGCTCGAGGTGCCCGAGATCCAGCAGCAGATCGTGGAAATCCGCGCCATCGCCCGCGAGGTCGGCAGCCGTACCAAGGTGGCGGTGATCAGCCGCGACGATGCCATCGACCCGGTGGGTGCCTGCGTCGGTCTCAAGGGCTCCCGCGTCCAGGCGGTGGTCAACGAGCTGGGCGGTGAGCGGATCGACATCGTGCCCTGGTCGCCCGATCCGGAGCGCTTTGCCCGGCTAGCGCTGGCGCCGGCCCGCGTCGCCAAGGTCTTCTCCGATCCCGCCAGCAAGACGATCCAGGCGGTGGTAGACGAAGACCAGCTCTCGCTCGCCATCGGCCGCAACGGCCAGAACGTGCGGCTCGCCTCCGAACTCACCGGCTGGAAGATCGATCTCTATTCCAGCCGTGAATGGCTGGAGCGGGGCGGCGAAGGCCCGCTCTTCGCGCCGCTCCCGTCCGAAGAAGACACCACCGCGCAGATTCCGCTCGCCGAGCTGCAGGGGCTCTCGCCCGAACTGGTGGCCATCCTCGATGGCGCCGGCTACCACGTGCTGGGCGATGTGCTCGATCTGGAAGATGCGACGCGGGTGCCGGGGATCACTCCGGCGGCGGCTGAGGAACTCGCCGGATTTCTGGCGGAGCTCACCGACGAAGATGCTGGTGAGGAGCCCGCCGCCTCCTGATGAGCGGCATGCTGGGACTGCTCGGCCTCGGAGCACGAGCCGGGAGTGTCGTAGCGGGAGTTGATGGAGTTCGAAGGGCGCTGCAGCGCGATGGATGTCGCTGCGTCGTGGTGGCAGCAGATGCCAGCTCGCGCGCCCGGGAAAAAGTGGTCCGGCTGGCGGTGGCGCGTGGCGTCCCGCTGGTGACGGGACCGGACGCCGCCACGATCGGCGCCCGGTTGGGAAAGCCACCGGTCATGGTGGTGGGCGTTCAGGACCGTGCGTTGGCCGATGGCATCGTGCGATCGGCGCCGGAACGCCAGTAGATGGAGGAATGAGTGGTCAAAACGAGAGTTCACGATCTCGCAGCTGAATTTGGGATTCCGGCCGAGCAGCTCATGGGGCTGCTCAAGGACATGAACATCTTCGTGCGCAGTCATATGTCTGCGCTGGAGAACGATCAGGTCGCGGCCGCACGGGTGCGCTGGGAACGCGAGAAGCGGCGCCAGCCTGAAGCCGCCGCGCCCAGGAAGGGCCGGCGCAAGGCGGCGCCCAAGAAAGAAGAGCCGGTGCCCGATGTGATCGAAGCGCGGCCCACCAAGCGGCGGCGTACCGCGGCCGAAGTGGCCCAGGCGGAAGCCCAGCAGGAAGCTGAAAAGGCCGCCGAGCTGCAGGCGCTGGAACTCGATCGGCCGCACGTCGCCGAGCCGGCCGAGCCGACCACCGCCGCCTCCATCGAGCAGCGCGCCCGCGCACTGTTCAAGGATCTCCCGCCGGCGCCGGCCGAGGAAGAAGCGCCGGCTGCTCCCCGGAAGCCGCTCTTCCGCGAGACGCCGCCAGCGCGGCCCGCCGTGGAAGAACCGCCGGCCGCCGCAGCGGCGGCGCCGCCCGCACCGGCTCCGGCCGCTCCCACCGAGCCGCCGGCCCGCAAGCCGTTCATTCCGCCCCGGATCACCCGTCCCCCTGCGACTGGGCGTCCCAAGCCGGTCTTCAGCAGCACCGGCCCGGTGAGCCAGCCGCGCAACCCCAACTTCGGCCCCGATGCCCAGCCGGGCGGCGGCCGGAAGAAGGGCAAGAAGGGCAAGCGCTCCAGCGTCGATCAGGAAGCGGTGCAGGCCAATATCGCGCGCACCCTCCAGGGTATGAAGGGCGGCGGGCGCAAGGGCCGCGGCCGTTCCGACGAGCCGTCCTATCGCGAGCTGATGGCCGAACGTCGTGCCGAAGAGCGCGAGCGCGAAAAGACCCGGATCCGGGTCAACGAGTTCGTCTCGGTGTCCGAGCTCGCCAGCGCGATGAAGGTGCCCGCTACCCAGATCGTCCAGTTCGCCTTCAAGGAACTGGGGATGATGGTGACGGTGAACCAGCGGCTCGACTTCGATCAGATCGAACTGATCGCCTCGGAGTTCGGCTTCGAAGCGGTTCGCGAAAGCGAATACGCGGCGGAACTGGCCCAGATCACGCCGGAAGAAGACAAGCCGGAAGAGCTGCGCCCCCGTTCGCCGGTGGTCACCATCATGGGCCACGTCGACCACGGCAAGACCTCGCTGCTCGACTACATCCGCAAGGCCAACATCGTGGCCGGTGAGGCCGGTGGTATCACCCAGCACATCGGCGCCTATCACGTCGAGCTGGGGAACGGCCGCCAGATCACCTTCCTCGACACGCCGGGCCACCAGGCCTTTACGGCGATGCGGGCCCGCGGCGCGCAGGTCACCGACCTCGTCGTGCTGGTAGTCGCGGCTGATGACCAGGTCATGCCGCAAACGATTGAAGCGATCAGCCACGCGCGCAACGCCGGCGTGCCCATGATCGTCGCGATCAACAAGATCGATCTCCCCTCGGCCAATGTGCCGAAGGTGAAGCAGGATCTGCTGCAGCACAGCGTCGTCCTCGAGGAGTTCGGCGGCACGGTGCTCAGCGCCGAAATCTCGGCCAAGAAGGGCAGCGGGATCGACAACCTGCTCGATCAGGTTCTCCTTCAGGCGGAGATGCTCGATCTCAAGGCCAACCCCGAGGGCTCGGTTCACGGGACGGTGCTCGAGGCCACCCTCGATCCCGGCAAGGGTCCGCTGGCGACCGTGCTGGTTCAGCGCGGTACCCTCAAGGTCGGCGACGACTTCATCTGCGGTCTCTTCTCCGGTCGCGTTCGCGCCATGTACGACGAACGCGGTAACACGGTGGAAGAGGCGGGGCCCTCGATTCCGGTTCAGATCCTCGGCTTCGAGGGTGTGCCGGCGGCCGGAGACTCGTTCGTGGTAGTGAAGGACGCGGTGGAGGCGCGCGACATCGCACAGAAGCGTCAGCGGCTCGATCGCGAAGCGCAGAATCGGCGCACCGCCCGCGGCACCTCGCTGGAAGACTTCAGCCGGGCGCTCAAGGAAGGCGAAGTCACCAGCCTGCGGATCATCATCAAGGCCGATCAGGGCGGCCCCGCCGAAGCGCTGGCCGATGCGCTGGCCCAGCTCAGCACCAGCGAAGTCAAGGTGGATGTGGTGCACCGCGGTGTTGGCGCCATCACCGAAAGCGATATCCTGCTGGCCAAGGCGTCGGGAGCCATCGTGCTCGGCTTCCACGTCCGTCCTGACACCAATGCACGAACCACCGCCGAGCGCGAGCAGGTCGATGTGCGCACCTACCGCGTCATCTACGAAGCGGTGGACGACGTTCGCAAGGCGCTGGAAGGTCTGCTCAAGCCGGAAGAGCGCGAAACCGTGCTGGGCGAAGCCGAAGTACTCCAGGTCTTCAAGGTCAGCAAGGTTGGCACGGTGGCCGGCTGCATCGTTCGCAGCGGCACCATTCATCGGACCGATCGGGCTCGCGTCATTCGCGATGGCACGGTGGTCTACACCGGCCAGCTCGCCAGCCTCAAGCGCTTCAAGGACGACGTTCGCGAAGTGCGCGAGGGACTGGAGTGCGGCCTGGGCATCGAAAACTTCAACGATGTCAAGGTCGGCGACCGCATCGAATCGTACCGGCTGGAGGAGATCAAGCGCACCCTGCAGCCCGCGGCGGGGTCGGCGACGGCGTAAGCCGCCCCTGGCGTCGAAGCTGTGCCAATGGTCGTTGCGCTGCAGCGCTGGGAGCTTCACCTGGAAGGGTGCCACTCCCTGAAGGAGAAGCGGAGCCGGATCAAACCGCTTACTTCGGCACTGCGGCGCCAGTTCAATCTTTCGGTGGCCGAAACCGGTCAGCAGGATCTCTGGCAGCGCGCCGAGATCAGTTGCGCGGCGGTCGGCTCCGATCGGGCGGTGGTCGAAGAAACGCTGCGCGCGGCCGATCGTATGGTCGAATCAGCCGACGGCGTTCGGATCGTCGACACCGCGCTGGAGTACCGATGAAAGGATCTTCGCGCCGGCCCGACCAGGTGGCTGAGACGCTGCGCCAGGTCATCGCCGATGCGCTGTTACGCTCGGAAGTTCGCGACCCGCGAGTCGGTTTCGTGACCATCACCAGCGTCGAGGTCACCAGCGATCTCTCGCACGCCCGGATCCGGGTGCAGGTCCCCGGTGAGCCGGCCGAGAAGGAGCGGGCGCTCGAGGGACTGCAGAGCGCGGCGGGATTTCTCCGCTCACGGGCGGCTCGGGCCCTGACGACGCGAATCGTCCCGGAGCTGCATTTCGAGCTGGATCGCGGGCTGGAACATGCAGCGCGAATCGAGGCGCTGCTGGAGCAGATCCATCGGGATGAGGCTGACGGGGAGGGGGAGCCCTGATCGGCGCGCTGCTGATCGATAAACCGGCCGGCCCCACTTCCCACGATGTGGTGCGGGAAGTCCGGCGGGCGATGGGCACCCGCGCCGTAGGCCACACCGGTACGCTGGACCCGTTCGCCACCGGCCTCATGGTGGTGCTGGTGGGCCGGGCCACCCGGCTGGCACGGTTCGTCGAAGCCGCCGACAAGACCTATCTGGCCACGGCGCGGCTGGGCACGGCAACCGATAGCGACGACGCCACCGGCGCGGTAATCAGTACTGTGGAACCGGCGCGTTTGGCGCGGGTGAGCGACAATGAGATTGTCACTGCGCTGATGAGTCTCGCCGGTCCGCAGCTGCAGCGGCCGCCGGCGTACAGCGCCAAGCACGTTGCCGGTGAACGAAGCTACCGGCGGGCTCGCCGCGGAGAACACGTCGAACTCCAGCCGGTGCCGGTCACGGTGCACCGGATCGAGCTGCTCGAGCGCGAGGGGCCGCTGGTTACCTTTCGCACCACCGTGAGCGCTGGCACCTACATTCGGGCGCTGGCCCGCGATCTCGGCGCGGCGTTGGGCGTCGGTGCTCACCTCACGGCGCTTCGGCGTGAAGCGATCGGGTCGCTGCGGGTGGACGATGCCATTCCGCTGGCGCGGCTCGGTCCCGAGACGCCGCTGCTGCCGCCCGCCGCGGTGCTGGGCCATCTGCCCGAACGCGAGCTGGACGCCGAGGCGCGCAACGAGATCGTGCACGGACGGCCGATCGCACGGCAGGGCGAGTCGGGCGAACTGGTGATGCTGCTGCACGATCGCGCGCTGGTTGCCCTGGCTGAGCCGGAGGATCAGTGGCTCCGGCCGCGCGTCGTGCTGGAGACGGCGTGAACGAGGGCCCGCTTCCGCCGCTGCCCCGCGGCAGTGTGGTGACGGTTGGGTCGTTCGATGGTGTCCATCTGGGGCACCGCGCAGTGCTCGATGAAATTGCCGCGCGGGCGCGGTCGGCCGGCCGGGCCAGTGTGCTGGTTACCTTTGAGCCGCACCCGCTCATGGTGGTCAATCCGCCCGCGGCACCGCCGCTGCTCACCACCGAACCGGAGCGGCGGGAAATTCTGGCGCAGACCGCGCTGGATTACGCGCTGGTGCTGCGGTTCGATCGGTGGCTGGCGTCGCTGGAGCCCGAGGACTTTGTTCGCCGCATGCTCCGGGGCCGGGCGCAGATGCAGGAACTGGTGATCGGATACGATCACGGATTTGGCCGGGGTCGCCGCGGTGATGTAACCATGCTCCGGCGGCTCGGTGCGGAGGATGGATTTGCGGTGGATGTGGTGGGGCCGGTGGATCTCGACGGCCAGGCGATCTCCAGCACCCGGATTCGCCGCGCCATCGCCGGGGGCGACCTGCCCGGCGCAGCGCGAATGCTGGGGCGGCCGTACTCCATCACCGGCATCGTCGGCGCCGGCGAGCAGCGCGGCCGGCAGCTCGGAGTACCGACGGTGAATCTGTCCGAACTGCCGCCCCACAAACTGCTCCCGCCGGATGGCGTCTACGCCGTCCGGGTCGAGTGGCGGAACGGCCGCGCCAACGGCATGATGAACCAGGGGCCGCGTCCCACCTTCGGCGAGGAACGCCGGGTCCTGGAAGCGCACCTCTTCGATTTTGCCGGCGACCTCTACGGCGAGTGGGTGCGGATCGAATGGGTGGAGCGGCTCCGCGATGTCCGGCGCTTCGCTTCCGCCGAGGAGTTGCAGGTGCAGTTGCAGCACGACCGAACCCGGGCGCAGGCCGCGCTGGCCATCGGTCAATCGAACCCTAACGGCGTGTTCCACGCCTGAGATTCGGATCACGATGTTTGCTACCATTCGAAGCCGGCTGATCATAATCGGCCTCCTCGTTCTGGTCTCCCTGTCGGCCATGTTCGTTCGGTACCGGGAGAACCTGGCGGGGGATGTCACCAGCCCGATCAAACTTGGACTCGACCTTCAGGGCGGGATGCATCTCGCGCTCGAGCTCGATCAGTCCAAGCAGGTCTCGGCCGATCCCAAGCGCGATATCGATCTGGCCCTCACAGTGCTCCGCAAGCGGATCGACGAGTTCGGAGTCACCGAGCCGGTGATCCAGAAGGTGGGCGATAAGCGGATCGTCGTCGAGCTGGCCGGCATTACCCAGCCGGAACGCGCCAAGGCGATCGTCCAGCGGAGCGCGTTCCTGGAATTCCGGATCACCGACAAGACCGATGCGCTCTCCAAGGCGCTTCCCGCCATGGACCGCGCCCTTCGTGGACTCGGCATCACGTCGGCCGATACCGGCAAGAATGGCAAGCCATCGGCGCTGCAGCAGCTGCTCGGCGGCGATTCCGCCAAGGCCGCGGCCGACAGCGCTGGCACCTCGGGCGGCGTATTGAGCGGACTGATTCAGCCGGCACCCGGCGGCCCTCCCGGCGCCTACATCGTTCCGGAAACCGCTTACCCTCGAGTAGACAGCCTCCTCTCACTGCCGGCGGTGCAGCGGGCGCTGCCTCGCGGGCTGGTGCTCCGCTGGCAGGCCCAACCCACCAGCGTGGGTGTGCAATCGTACCGGTTCCTCTATGCACTCGATGACCGCCCGATCATCACCGGGAGCAGTCTGGAAGACGCCCAGGCGAGAATCGACCCCCTCACCAACGCACCCGAAGTGGCGTTCACCCTGGATCGCGCCGGCGGCCGGAAATTCCAGGGCGAAACCGCCCGGCATGTCGGCGACTACATGGCGATCGTGCTGGACAACCGGGTCCAGGGCACACCGCCGGTCATCGAAAGCGCCATCGGGCGGGAGGGGCGGATCACGATGGGTGGCAAGACCATCGAGGAAGCCCGCGATCTGGCGCTCACCCTCAAGGCCGGCGCGCTGCCCACGCCGCTCAAGATCGTCGAGCAGCGCCAGGTCGGCCCCAGTCTGGGCCGCGACTCGATCCATGGCGGTATCGTCGCCGGCTTCGTCGGCACGGCGCTGGTCATCCTGATCATGATCGGATACTACCGGCTGAGCGGCGCCCTCGCGGTGCTCGGTCTGTTGATCTACATCCTGTTCACGCTCGGCGGGTTGGCCGCCATCGATGCCACGCTGACCCTGCCGGGTCTCGCCGGCCTGGTCCTGTCGGTCGGCATCGCGGTGGACGCCAACGTGCTGATCTTTGAACGAATCCGAGAAGAGCTGATCCGGGGCAAGACGGTGCGGCTGGCGGTAGATGAAGGTTTCCGTCATGCCATGAACGCCATCGTCGACTCCAACGTCAGCACCGTGCTGACGGCGCTCTTCCTGTTCCAGTTCGGCACCGGCCCCGTCAAGGGCTTTGCGGTCACGCTGATCATGGGCATCATCGCTTCGATGGTCACCGCGGTGTTCGTGACCCGCACCTTTTACATGATCTGGCTGGAGCGGAAGCCCGCCATGCAAACGCTGAGTATCTGACATGCTGCGATTCTTTCCCAACGCCGACTACGACTTCATCCGGCTTCGCCACTGGGCGTATGGCGTTACCGCCGCGATGCTGATTCCAGGCCTCATCTTTCTGGCAATCTTCGGTCTCAGGTACAGCATCGAGTTCACCGGCGGCACCCTGGTGCAGATCCACACCACCACGCCGGTCAGTGCCGGCCAGCTTCGCAGCGGCCTCGACGCGCAGGGGGTCCACGGCGCCGAAATCCAGAACTACGGCGGGCCTGACGACTACGTGATCCGCGCCCGGGTCGCGGAAACCGGGGCCGACGTAGACAACACCGAGAAGGCGACGGCCGTCATCCGGAGCGCGCTGGACAAGACCATCGGCGCCGGCCATTACACCATGGTGCCCGCCGAGGTGGTCGGCCCCAAGGTTGGCGGCGAACTCCGGACCAAGGCATTCCTGGCCATCTTCCTGTCGTTCTTCGCGGTGCTGGCGTACCTGGCCTTCCGATTCGAGTGGCGATTCGGACTGGCGGCCGTGGTCGCCACGGCGCACGACATTCTCGCTACCATCGCCTTCATCGCGGTCATGCGAATGGAGGTGAGCCTCACGGTGGTGGCGGCGGTGCTTTCGATGGTCGGATATTCGCTCAACGATACGATCATCATCTTTGACCGCGCCCGCGAAGATCTCCACCGCACCAAGTGGAATTCCTTCGGCGATGTGCTGAACCGCGCCATCAACGAAACGCTGCCGCGGAGCGTGCTGACCCATGGCACCACGCTGGCGACGCTGCTGGCGCTCACCATCTTTGGCGGTGAAGTGATTCGCCCCTTTGCACTGGTGATGTTCTTCGGGGTGTTCACCGGCACCTTCTCGTCGATCTTCATCGCGTCGCCGGTGCTGATGGCAATCGAAAACAAGTGGCCGGGCGCCAAGTCGGTGACCGGCAAGGGCGGCATCCGGCAGCCATCTGCCGCTGCGCCGGGCCGGAAGGCCCAGCCGGTCGCCTGATCGACAGTCACTGCCACCTCGGCGATCCGGCCTACGATCCGGATCGCGCCGAGGTGGTGGATCGCGCCGCGGCCGCGGGCGTCACCCGGATTGTCGTCATTGGTGAATCGCCCGCCGCCGCTGCGCACGCCCGCGCCCTTGCCGCTGCCGACTCGCGGCTTGCCGCCACCGCCGGCATCCATCCCCATACCGCCAGCGAGTGGAACAGCGAGTCGGCCGCGTGGCTCCGGCTTGCCCTGACCGATTCCCTGGTGGTGGCCGCCGGTGAGATGGGTCTCGATTACCACTACGATCACTCGCCGCGGACGGCCCAGCACGAGGCCTTTGCCCGGCAGCTCTCGATTGCGGCCGAAGCCGGCAAGCCCGCAATCATCCACGCCCGCGAAGCCGACGACGACGTCGCCACGATTCTGCTGGCCCAGGCAGGCGTCACCGCAATCCTCCATTCATTCAGCAGTGGCCTGCCACTGCTCGAGGCGGCGCTTGGCGCCGGGCACTACGCCTCGTTCAGCGGGATGGTCACCTTCAGAAACTGGGGCAGGGACGACGCCATCCGGCTGGTGCCGCTCGATCGTTTGCTGATCGAAACCGATGGCCCTTATCTCGCGCCGGTACCGCATCGCGGCCAGCGCAACGAGCCTGCCTGGGTGGTGGAAGTCGCCCGCCGGATTGCCGAAGTCAAAGGCGTTACCGCCGAGGCCATCGCCGAAGCCACCGAGGCCAATGCCCGCCGCCTCTTCGGGCTGGGCAATGCTTGACGTCCTGCTATCTTGCCAGTATCCACTCACCTTCAACCGAGCCGCTCGTCCATGCCCATTGACACCGTCAGCACCGACAAGGCGCCGCGCGCCATCGGACCGTACAGCCAGGCAACCATTCACAACGGCCTGATCTACACCGCCGGCCAGATTCCGCTCGACCCGGCCAGCGGCGAAATCGTGGCCGGCGGCGTCGCCGAGCAGACCGAACAGGTTTTCGCCAATCTTCGCGCCGTGCTCGCCGCCGCGGGCTCCGATCTCTCCAAGGTGCTCAAGACCACCGTCTTCCTGGCCGACATGGGTGAATTCGGCGCCATGAACGAGGTCTATGCCCGCGCGTTCGGTGATCATCGGCCGGCTCGCTCCACCGTGCAGGCAGCCGCGCTGCCGCGGGCGGTTCGAGTCGAAATCGACCTGATCGCCACTCGCTGAGGCTCGCGTCTGCGCTCCTTCGCCAGCGACAATCACGCCGGAGTTCACCCCGAGGTCCTGGCCGCGATCGCGGCGGCCAATCAGGGTGACGCTCCGGCGTACGGCGATGACCGGTTCACCGCCGAGGCGGTCGCCTGTTTGCGGCAGGCGTTCGGCCAATCGGTAGAGCCGTTCCTGGTCTTCGGCGGCACCGCCGCCAACGTTCTCGGCCTCCAGGCGGTGGTTCGGCGTTATCAGGCGGTCATCTGCGCCGAAACGGCACACATCAACGTCGACGAGTGCGGCGCGCCGGAGCGGATCATCGGCTGCAAGCTGCTCACCGTGCCCACCCCCAACGGCAAGCTGTCACCCCATGATCTCGATCGGCATCTTCACGGCTTCGGCGACCAGCACCACGCCCAGCCACGAGTCGTCTCGATCTCACAGGTCACTGAATACGGCACCGTCTACCGCCCGGACGAACTTCGCGCGCTTTCCGCGTACGCCCATCAGCATGGCCTCCTCCTGCATATGGACGGCGCCCGGCTGGCCAACGCGGCGGCGGCGCTCAACTGCGGCTTGCGCGACATCACGGTCGATGTCGGCGTCGATCTGCTGTCGTTCGGCGGAACCAAGAACGGGCTGCTCGCGGCCGAGGCGGTGGTCTTCCTGGATCCGGCGCTCGCGGCCGATTTTCGGTTCATCCGGAAGCAGGGAATGCAGCTGGCCTCCAAGATGAGGTTTCTCGGCGCCCAGATCGCGGCGCTGTTCAGCGACGAGCTCTGGCGCCGCAATGCGGCCCACGCCAATCAGATGGCGGCCCGGCTGGCCAATCTGGTTCGAACCATCCCCCAGATCACCATCACTCAGCCCGTCGAAGCCAACGCGGTGTTCGCGCGGATGCCGCGGGCCGCGATCGGTCCACTCCAGAATCGCTTCCC
>DASSTY010000023.1:0-7249 GCA_035707585.1 Gemmatimonadales bacterium | reverse complement strand
ATTGTCAGCATACCAGGGCAGGTCGCGTTCCAGGAAGAGAAGATCGTGTCCCCGTTCGCTCAGTCCGCGCACCAGCCCGCGATAGGTGGTCGCGTGGCCGTTGCCCCAGCTCGAGGTAATCGACAGTCCCAGAATTACGATGCGCATGACGTCACCCGGCCGGCCAGGATCGATTCCAGTTGCCTGGCGCGATGGGCATAGGTGTGCTCGCCCAGCAGCCGCCGCCGGCCAGCCTCGCCGATGTTCCGTGCGCGCTCCGGCGTGAGCTCTGCCAGATGGGCTGCCACCGCATCGCCCGAGCCGGCCACCAGCACTTCGCGATCGGGTTCGAGGAACAGCTCGATCCCTTCCCATTGATCGGTGATGAGACAGGCCCCGGCGCCGGCCGCCTCGAACAGCCGCGTCGGTGGTGAGAAGCCGTAGCGAGCCATGCTCGCCCGATTCACGTTGAGTACCGCGCGCGGGCTGCAGTTGAACGCGTTGTGATCGCGAGTGTACACGTGGCCCACGTAGTTCACGTTTTCCGGTAGGGGCTTGTCGCCCCAGCCGCTGCCGCCCAGCAGGAATTGGCGATCCGTCAGCGATTGCGCGGTGCTGAGGAAGAACTCTTCCACCCGCGCTTCCCGATCAGGGAGGCGGTTTCCCAGGAAGCCCAGCTCGCCGGCGAAGCGAGCATCCGGCGCTACCGGGTGATGCGTCTCCGGATCCAGCGCGTTGTAGATCGGCACGCACTGCGCCGCGCCATGCCGCCGATACGCGCTCACCACCGGCTTTCCGCCGCCGTAAGTGAACACCACGTCGTAGCGCGGAATCAGATGATGAAACGGATCGGTGGGATCGCTCTCGATCCGGTCCAGAGTGGCCGGCGCATCCACATCCCAGAATGCCACCAGCGTGCCGGGACGCCGCAGGTCCAGCACGCCGCGTTCCAGCAGCTCGTCGAACACTCCGACGCCGCTTGCCTTCACAACCAGATCTGCGCCATGCGCGCTTTCCAGCGCCTGCATCGCTGCGTCGGCCGACCCGCCATCGTACACCACCACGCGGGCCCAGTCTGGATCGGGCAGATCGCGGTGCTGCTGCCGATCATAGGCATCAGGTTCATAGAACGTGACGCGATGCCCGCGCTGATGCAGCGCCCGGATGATGCCGCGGTAGTAGGTGGCCGCGCCGTTCCAGTAGGCGGAGACCAGACTCGAACCGAAGAATGCGATGTCCAGGGTGTCGGCCATGAATCTTCCCGTTCAGAGATTGGCGGCGGCGAGGGCCGGCTGATTGGCCGGCTGGCGAATGGCCGACAGCTCCCAGACCACCCCCATAAGCTCGTCCACCCGGTGGGCGCAGGTGTGACGCGACCGGATCGCGGCGAGGCCCCGTTCGATCTGGCGGCGTGCGGCACCAGCGTCGTTCAGCAGGGTGGCGAGGTGCTTCTCCATCTCGGCACCGTCGTGAGCCACCAGGAAGTCCTCGCCCGGTGTGAACAGCCCCTCGGTGTCGTACCACGGCGCCGTCACCAGCGGGATGCCGCAGGCCAGCGCTTCGAAAATGCGAATGGTGGGGATGCCTGGCAGAGAATCGGCGTAGGGGCGCCGCGGCACGTGAACGGTGACGCCGAACTGCGCGAAGACGCGGGGCGCCTCGTAGTTGGGAAGCCAGCCGGCGTATTCGATTCCCGCTTCGGCCAGGCGGCGGCGGGCTGATTCGGGGTAGCGGACGCCGTGGACCCGCGCCTTGAGCCCCAGCCGGCGCACCGGCTCGATCAGGAATTCCTCGAGTTCGGCGGTGCGCTCGTCATCGCCCCAGTTTCCGATCCAGACCAGATCGCCCCGCCGAGGCTCGCCGGCAATCGGCCGAAACACCCGCGGGTCGGCCGCTTCATGCCAGGTCCACGCTCGCGGCGTCCAGCCCTGGCGCAGATAATGATCGCGGATCACCGCGCCAAAGGCGAGCACGCCATCGTAGTGCCGCAGATCGTAGCCGGCCATGGTGGCGCTGTCGGTGGCGGAGCGGTGGTGGGTGTCGTGAAAAAGAAGGATGTACCCGCCGTTCCGCGCGTGGTGACCACCCACCGCGGCCACCAGCTCGTGCGAATTCCATTCATGCACCAGCACCAGGTCGGCACCGTCCAGGGCGGCGTCGAGATCGAGCGTCGCCGGGTCGTAGCGGGTGGTGCGCAGGGTGGGGTAGGCGGAATGAAAGCCCGCCAGCGGCTGCTCACCATGCTCGGCCACCAGGTTGACGATGCTCCAGGCGTCGCGCGGCTCGTACACCGCCACGTCGTGCCCGCGACTGATCAGCTCACTGGTGATGCCCCGCAGAAAGTGGGCATTCCCGTGATTCCAGTCGCTCAGCAGGGAGTGATAGAACATCACGATACGCATGCTGCGGTCTCCGCTGAGCGCGCCGTTCGATCGTACATCAGCGCGCGATAGAGGCGCAGATAGCCCGCGGCCATCCGCTTCGGTGAGTAACTCAACGCCCGCTGCCGCGCGCGTGCAGCCATGGCGTCACGATATTCGGGGTACGCGATCAGTGCTTCGAGGGCAGACTGGAGAGCGGCTTCATCATTGGGCGAAACGAAGATCGCGGCATCGGCCCAGACTTCGCGGAGACTGGGGATATCTCCCAGCACCAGAGCGCAGCCAGCCAGCGCTGCTTCCAGTGGGCCCAGCCCAAACGGTTCGTAGCGGGCCGGGAGCGCGTAAATCGACGCGCGCGCCAGCCAATGCGCCAGTCGCGGCTCCGGCAAGAGGCCGAGCGGACGGATGTCGTCGCCCAATCCGGCGTCGGCACCGCTGTCGGGATGGCGCTGATCTCCCGCCACGTACACCGGCCACGCCAGCCGTGCAGCCACCCGCGCCAGTGCGGCGACGTTCTTGGCGGGATCCCAGAGTCGCCCGGCCGCCAGCACCATCGGGTCCTTGGGCCCCGGCGGAAAGCGACCGGGATCGCGGCCGTTTGGAATGACGCATCCATCGGTGACGCCGTAATAGAACCGGAGCGCAGCGAGCATCGCGGAAGACGGCGCAACGACCGCCCCGGCAGCTTCGAAGCCGGCTCGCATCCGGTTTCGGTACCGGCTCCAAGTCGGTGGCGCCGCTTCACCTCGAACGGCCTGCCACCAGGAGAGCACGCAGGAGTGCCCCACCGCAACGGTCGGCGGCTTCCACGGCAGCTCGGCCAGCACCGGCTCGCTCAGGTGAACCACATCGGGGTTGAGCTGATCGGCCAGCTGCAGCAGCCAGTCTCCCGCCGCGCGAACGTCGTCCCAGGGATCATCCATCCAGGGCAGGCGGTAGTGACCCTGGAACAATCGGAGCCCAGGTACCGCGCCGGCGGCTGCGCGCTGCTCCGCGGTGGCGGGCGGTCCCAGCGCTGCCAACGCCACCCGAGTACCGGCAGCGGCGAGACTCAGCGCCAGCTCGATCGAATAGGTCCAGACACCGCCGACGGTATCCGCTGTCATCAACACCAGTTCAGGGGCGGGCTGCCGCATCACTCTGCTTCCTCCCAACCAATCTCTCCGCCGCCATACAGTCGATCCAGGACTTGAGCAGCTTCAACGACTTGTTCCGCTTCGTCATCGAACGTTGCACCCGCAGCGAGCCGGCCGGCCCAGTCTACCGCAGCGCGTCCACCCCAGTCGTCCGGCGGGGTGCAGAGCACTTCGCGTGCGGTGCCATGATGCCGCTCGGCGGCGAAATCGTAGAACGAGCCGTCCACGTTGCGGAGGACCGCGCCGCCGCGGGTGCCGTGAAATGCGGCTTCGATTACTGCTTCACGACCGGCCGGAAGATTCCAGGAACAGGCCATCCGGATCACGCCGCCATCGGCCAGATCGAGCCGGCCTACGGCGTAATCCTCGACAGCATCGGAGCGATTGCTGACTGGTTGTCCATGGTGAAAGAGCCGGCTGCTGGCGCCGGTCACTGGCGGGTGCCCCAGCGTCCAGAGTGCCAGATCCACCAGATGAATCCCGAGATCGATCAGGCAGCCACCGCCGGAGAGCGCGGCGTCGTAGAACCACGCCTTGTCGGGCCCGTACGCGTTGTGAAACACCAGGTCGGCCGCATAGATCCTTCCGAGCGCGCCATCCTGGATCAGATCGCGGATCATCCGCGCGCCGGTGACGTACCGATACGACAGGTCGACGCCGAGCAGGCGGTTGGCTGCGCGCGCCGCGTCAACCACCCGGCGGGTTTCGGCCGCGGTGCGGCCCAGCGGCTTCTGGCAGAACACCGCCAGTCCCCGCTCCAGTGCCCGCACCGACTGTTCCGCGTGGAGCGCGCTGGGCGTGGCGATTACGACGCCGTCCAGATCGGCCGCCAGCATTGCGTCGAAGGAATCGAGTACCGCGGCGCCGGGCGCGGCGGCGCGCGCTGCGGTCAATCCATCGACAGAAGGATCGACCAGCGCGGCGATTTCGGCAGCGCCGCTCCGTGCGATCGCTTCCATCCGGTGACGACCGATCCATCCGACACCAAGAAAGCCGAGCCGGGGCAGGTCGGCGCGAGCGGGGGTGGCGGCGTTCTGCCGCGCGGCAGCAGTTCCCGTCATTGCGTCGTCACCAGCGCTTTGAGGAACCCGTCTGGCCGCTGCCGCATCGTGTCCAGGGCGCGGCCCAGCTCATCGAGCGAAAAGGTGTGGGTAAAGAGCGGGCGCGGGTCGAGTCGCCCGGTAGCTACGGCGTCGGCCGCTGCCCGGATGCCTTCGACATACACGGCGGGATCCCGTTCGTGCGCGTTGATCACATCGAGCCCCCGCCAGTTCCAGAGCTGCATGTTGACCTCGCGGGTGCCGTCCTGGTGATAACCGGCGATCACCAGCCGCCCGCGCACCCGGGTCAGTTCGCCGGCCAGGTCGAGCGGTTCCTGGAGACCCACCGCCTCAATGACGCGATCGGCACCCTCGCCGGCGGTAAGCTGCTGCACCCGCTCGATGATGGCGGGGCGATTGTCCAGTGGTAGCATCTCGGCGGCTCCCTGGATTCGAGCCACCTCCAGCGCAAAGGGCCGGCGGGAAATCGCAATGACCCGTGCCCCCGCCTGCGCAGCGAGCGCCACAACCACCGCACCGAGGAATCCGACCCCGACGACCACGACGGTGTTCCCGGCCTGGATGTCGCTCCGGCGGAACACGTTCATGGCGCAGCCCAGCGGCTCACCGGGGAACGGGATCTTGCCGAGCGCATCGGGAAGCCGCACCACCGCCGCGGCATCGGCGATGTCCCACTCGGCAAAGGCGTGATACGACAGCGCGGCTACACGATCACCGGGTGCGACACCATCAACGCCGTCGCCCACGGCGTCGACTACTCCCCATCCTTCGTGGCCCGGTGCGCCCGGCTCCAGCGGATAGCTGAACCACGGACGCCCTTCCCACACCGGCAGGTTCGAGCCGCAGACCCCGCAGCCTTCGAGGCGAATCCGCACCTGCCCCGCCGAAGGTGACGGCACGGCGATCGGGCTCAGGCATACAGTGCCCGGCGCGGTGATGCTGGCCGCCGCGCCGGTGCGACGACCCGAGCTGCTGCGGGCAGCACGAGTCGTATCAGTGACCGGCACCAGATGCCGCCTTTCGATCGAGAGGGGTGTCACCGCCGGCACCGGCGCCTGCCAGTGCTGCGGTTGCGAGCGGACGAGCGTCAACCAGCCATTGATGCAGCCGGCGCACTCCCTCGGCGACCGATATCTGCGGCCGCCAACCGGTGGCGCTGCGGAATTTCGCGGTGTTCGAGACGTAGTAGCGCTGATCGCCCGGCCGCCATTCGTCGAACCGGATCTCCGGTTTGTGATCGAGCCGGCCGATCTGCTCCACCAGCTCGAGCAGGCTGACCGTGTTGCCCGCGCCACCGCCGATGTTGAAGGCCTGACCGGTGAGCAGTGCGATCCGTTCCTGCGCCAGCAGGAAGGCCTCGACCAGGTCTTCCACGAACAGAATGTCGCGCACCTGCCGGCCGTCGCCGTACAGGATGAGCGGCTTCCCCGCGCGCGAGCGGATCAGGAAGTGCGCCACCCAGCCCTGATCTTCGGTGCCGAACTGATGCGGCCCGTAAATGCAGCTCATCCGGAACACCACGGCGGGAATCCCGAAGGTGCGGGCGTAGTCGATCACGTACTGGTCGGCCGAACCCTTGGAGCAGCCATAGGGGCTGTGGAAATCGAGCGGACGTTCCTCACTGATTCCGGTGGATCGGATCTCCCGATCGGCCGGTTCGTACCGGGCGGCCCGGCGCTGCAGCGCGACGTCCTCCAGCGCGCCATAGACCTTGTTGGTGGAGGTAAAGATCAGCGGCGGCGGCACCGGTTGGGCCCGAATCGCCTCCAGCACATTGAGCGTGCCGCGGGCGTTCACGTCGAAATCCTCGATCGGGTCAGTGAGACTGGTTGTGACCGCCACCTGAGCGGCAAAGTGGAAGACTCGCGAGGCGCGCTTGACCGCGCGGCGCACCGCCGCGGCATCGCGCACATCGGCCACATCGATCCGCACCAGATCGCCGTGGGTGTCGCGGAGCCAGCGGAGATTCTGAGCGACTCCGGCGCGGGCCAGATTGTCGAGCAGCAGCACCGGTTGGCCGGCGGCGAGATAGCGATGCGCCAGGTTGGTGCCGATGAAGCCGGCGCCACCGGTGATCAGGACGGGGCGGGAATCGCAGGTCAGTGGGCGACAGTGAGTCATACCGTCAGCCCCCGCGCGGCGAGTTCGGCGCTGGCTTCGTCGACCCGATCGTCGGCCACCTGGCCTTCGAGCCACTCCGCCAGTTCGGTGAGTCCGTCCACCAGACTCACTCGCGGCTGGTACCCCAGCAGCTCTCGCGCCCGGGTGATGTCGGCAAAACAGTGGCGAATGTCGCCAACCCGGTATTTCCCGGTGACTTCCGGCTCGATGTACTCCTTGCCAACCGCCGCCCCGACCCGATCGGCGATCTCGCGGATGGTGTAGTGGTGCCCGCTGCCGATGTTGATGGCCTGGCCGACCGCGTCGGGGGCGGAAAGCGCCAGCACCCCGGCCCGGGCGATGTCATGCACGCTCACGAAATCGCGCTGCTGAAAGCCATCTTCGAAGATGCCCGGCGGGTTGCCGTTGAGCAGCCGCGCGGCAAAGATCGCGAGCACTCCGGTATATGGATTGGAAAGCGCCTGCCGCGGTCCATACACATTGAAGAGCCGCAGCGCAACGGTCGGGATGTTGTAGGCGCGGCCCACCAGCAGGCAGAGCCGCTCCTGATCGTACTTCGACAGGGCATAGA
>DASSTY010000022.1:0-10785 GCA_035707585.1 Gemmatimonadales bacterium | reverse complement strand
CAGTAGAAGGCCGGCTCAAAGTAGATCAGCATCGCGCCCATTTCATGGACATGCCCGCCGAAATACTTGCAGGTCATGCCGTGCCCGATTTCATGGATCGCGATGATGGTGAGCGCGGTGGTCCACAGTACCACGAACTTGCCGACGGTATAATCGCTGATGGTGTAGAGCGATTCGAGGCCCAGCCGAAAGTCGGTCCATTTGACCGCCACGATGATGATATAGACCGCGAACAGCACCACGGAAAGCGCGAGAAAAGTCGGCGAGAAGAAGAACCGGAGCCGGGGCAGCCAGCGGTCGAACGCGGCATCGGGATTGGCGAGCGACCACCGCATTCGAAGGAGTTCGCCGCGAAAGAGCGGGGGTCGTTGCCGCTGCCGCCGTTCGGCCCGCAGGCGTTCGAGTTCCAGCACGGTGCGCTCGTTGAGCGACCGCTCCAGCAGCCCCATCCGCGAGAGCGTCTGGGCGAACGGCGCGAGCGATGCCTCGGTGACCGGAATTCCTTCTTCGGAAAGCTGCGCGGCGGCTTCGGCGATGGTGTGCTCGCCATCGAGCGCCTGCATCACCATGATCTCGATGGGGCGAAACCGGAAATACTTGTGGCTGACCGGGTCTTTCAGAATGTACGTCTGCTCGCCGCGGTAGCTTTGCTCCACCAGCACGAGGTCCGACCGGAGGCACGGCCGAGGATTCATCGGTGCGCCCGCACCACCGATTCGCCGGCGGCGATGCCGCTGATCACTTCGACCAGTCCGTCACCCAGATCGGCTCCCAGGGTGACCGCCCGCGCAGTTGGCCGCCCGCCCTGTTCCACCAGCGCGATCCCATCTTCGCCGATGGCGGTGCGGGGAATCGCGATGACCCGTCGTTGCTGCTGCCCCAGCTGGACGATCACCGATCCGCCGGGACGAAGCCCCTTCTCCGGATCGACTCGCAGGACGACAGGGAGCGTGCCGCTGGCGGCGTCTATGATCGGTGCCATTCGGATGACCCGGGCATGCGCGCTGGCGCCGTCCACCCCCGTTACCTGAGCGTCGGAACCGACCTTGAGGCCTGCTGCCGCGGACTCGGGCACCTGCACTGAAACCAGCAGCGGATTGAGCGCGGTGATACGAAAGAGCGAGTCGCCTTCGGCCGCGAGCCGGCCCACCCGCGCCCGGCGAGCGCTCACCACGCCGGCGAACGGAGCCACTACGCGAGTAAGCGAGAGTTCGCGCTCGGCCTGACGAAGATTCAGCTGCGCTTCGGTCAGTGCCGACTCGGCCGCTTCGGAGTCCGCGACCGTGGCGCCGTTGAGCCGAATCAATTGCCGAGTGCGTACCGCCAGCCGGTTGGCGGCGTCCACCGCCTCGCGGGCCCGCGCCACCGCAATCTCCTGGTCGGTGCTCTCCAGTTGAACCAGCAGCTGGCCGGTCTTGACGTAGTCGCCCAGATCGGCGCCGAGCGATTCCACGATGCCCGGTTGCCGGGCGAGCACCACGGCGTCGCGTTCGACGTACAGTTGCGCCGGCAGTGACACCGGCGACGTCACCATCATGGTATCGGCCAGCGCGACAGCGGAGGAATCGGCCGGCTGGCCGGTGTCGTGGGGCGGGGGAGCGGCGGCGGCGCCGCATCCGCAGAGAGCGACGGCGACGAGCAGGCGAAGGCGCGGAGTAGTCATGGCAGCATCTTCCACCAGAGGAGGCGGAGCCAGCGAACCGGCGCACGGAGGAGGCGCCCGGCTACCGAGGCGTTGTCGGTCAGCACGCGGACGTGAGCCGCCATCCCGGGCCGGAGGAGTGATTGGGTGTTGGGGACCGCGGCGCGAACCGGAAAGCGCACACTCCCACCCTGGCTGTCGGCGGGGAGCTGTGCGATCGACACGACGCGACCGTCGAAGGTGTGCTGCGGGAGGGCGTCCACCCGGAGCCGTACCGCCTGGCCCACCCGCACCCGCGGCAGGTCTCGCTCGGCCACGCCAAACTCCAGCTCGAGGGTGTCGGTCTGCCCGACCGTAACGACCAGCTGCCCGGCATCGACGTGCAGGCCGATCTGCTCTTCGGGGCGGGGCGTGAGCACGACGCCGGCGGTGCGGGCCCGAAGCTGGAGCCCGTCCACCTGCTGATCGAGCAAGGCAACTTCGGCTGCAAGTGCGTCGGCGCGCGATCGCTGGAGCTGCTCTTCGGCCGCATCGCCGATGCTGGCCGCCCGGGCCGCGGCACGATTGGCGGCGTCGAGGTCGGCCGCGACTGCTCGCCGATCGCCCAGGAGTCCGGGGTCCTGCAGCACCGCGATGGGCGCACCGACGCTGACCGGCTGGCTTTCGCGTACCAGCATGCGCTCGATGACGCCGGGAACCAGCGCGCGGATTTCGGTCCGGTGTTCGGGGCGGAACCGGGCGTCCATGCCGTCGATTCGCAGGGGCCAGCGGATCAGGGTGAGCGCGGCGAGCACTACCACCGCGATGACCGCGTAGGCCCACCGGCGGCGCTTGGGGAGTTCCAGCCAGGCGCGCCGCCGGGCCGCCAGTGTACCCAGCGTAGCCGCCAGCGGCACCTGGTGGTAGAGCTGGGCGTTGCGCATCGCCACTGCGGTCTGGTTGGCCAGGATGGCGGCCAGCTCCAGCTGCCCCGGGTTGGCGAATTCCGGCCGCTCGGCTTCGAATACCAGAATCCCCAGCAATCCTTCTTCGTCACGAAGCGGGATGTAGAGCCCGCTGCGGGCGTCGGCGGCGGTGAGATCTTCCCCAAAGATTCCGATGAAGATGCGTTCGGCGTCGGAGCCGGGCGCTTCGCGATCGGTCAGGTAGAATGTTTCGCCCCGGCCGGCGGCCCATTCGGCGCGGGCGGCGAGATTGCTGATGACCGGATCGGCCGGGTCGACTTCGGCGACGCCGGCCACCGCCCGGATGTCGCAGCGGCCGTGGTCCAGCAGCCCGATCGCGCCGCGATCGAAGGTGAGCGCCCGCGATGCGAGGTTGACCACCGACCGGAGCACCCGGTCGAGATCGAGGGTCGACCCGATTTCGCGGCTGATTTCGAGCAGCAGCGCCAGGTCGTTGGCCCGGCGCTCGGCGGCGTGGAGTTGGGCGTTGCGGATGGCGATGGCCGCGCTGCTGGCCAGCCCCTCCAGGAGCACCCGGTCTCCCGCATCGAACGTCCCGGTGCCGCCGTCCTTGTCGGAAACCTGAATCGCCCCGACCGTCACCCCCTTGGCCACGATGGCCGTTGCCATCACCGTGGTGCCGGCGCTCTGGCCGGTTTCGTGGAGGTTTTCCTGGTAGCGGGGGTCTTCGATGGCGCGGGCGACGATCGTGGTTTTCTGCTTGCTGGCTACGTCGCCCACGAAGCCGGAGCCAATCGGCATCTGGGCGCCGACCAGCCGTTCGCCGGCGCCGCCCAGCGCCAGGTGGCAGCGAAGCATCTCGCCCTCGGCGATCCAGAGCGAACCCCCGCTGGCCCGAAGGGCCGAGAGCACGCTATGGAACACCCGCGGGAGCAGCTCGTCGAGGTCGAGCGACGAGTTGAACTCCAGATCGATGCTGCGCAAAAGCCGAAGCCGCCCAACCTCCTCCCGGAGATCGGCGGCGCTGTCGGGTGCGCCCGGGAAATCATTGTCTGTCAGGACTCGGTCCCTCCGGCACTACGAATTGCGGGGTGACCTGGTGTGCCTTGCCTTTCCTGCCTTCCGGGGCCGGGCGGGCCGCCGTGACGACGGCCCGACCGAACTCCAACCCGGAGATAGCGCGCTGACTCTTACTTGGGACCCGGGGTCAGCTTGCTCGGGGCGATCCGCTCTTCCAGCTCGCGAGCGGTGAACTCCACGGCTTCCGCATTCTTGCCGGTGGCGCTCTTGATCATTTCCTTCTGCTCCGGAGTGAGCTGAAGCCGGACGTTATCCTTGGAGCTCGACATAACTACCTCCTGGTTGAGTGACGCGCGGTGAACGAGAACTAACCTCTACCTGCTCCGTGAATCTTCCGTGAAAGCCGCCGACCACCTCTGCCCTTGCTACTTGATGGGGCGGGCCGTCATCGGCGCGATCCGCTCTTCCAGCTCACGAGCGGTGAACTCCAGGGCCTCGGCATTCTTGCCGGTGGCGCTCTTGATCGTTTCCTTCTGCTCCGGGGTGAGCTGGATGCGGACGTTGTCGTTGGCGCTTGACATAACTGCCTCCTGGCTGGGTGATGCGCGGTGAACGGGTTGCAACCTCTTCCTGCTCCGTGAATCGACCGTGAAAGCCGCCGACCATCTTCTGACCCTCGCCTGACAGCGGCGCCGTATCTAACACGGGACAACTTGCCGACCGTTCGTGAATCGAGCGTGATCGGCTCTTGCCCTTTCGTGAAGAGCCCGTAGGTTAGGCCGATCCCCTCCCCTGGGATGTCCGATGCCGGGTGTTGTTCTGACCCTCTTTGGCTTCCCCACGGCCCACGTTGGCGGCGCCGCGGGCGGACAGCCGTTGCGCCTGGGTGCCAAGTCACTCGGGCTGCTGATCTTCCTTGCCCTCGAGCCGGGGCCACATCTGCGGGAACGGCTCGCGTCTCTCCTTTGGGGCGAGTTCTCCGATGACAACGCTCGTACGTCGCTCCGCCAGGCGCTCCGCCAACTCCGGGATGCCCTGGGCGACCTGATCGAAGCCGACCGCCAGACGGTTCGCCTCACCGCACCGGTCGAATCCGACGTCGCGGCCTTTCTGGGTGCCTGCCAGTCGGGCTCGATCGACGCACTGGGGTTCGAGGTGCCGTCCTTCCTCCGCGGGCTATCGGTCAGTGGCGCGCCGGACTTCGAGGAGTGGATCGATTCCCGTCGCGAGCAGCTGATGCGCCGCTGGCTGGGGGTCGTTCGCGAGATGGCGCGGAGTGCGGTGCTCCGCTCCCGCTGGCGCGAGGCCTTTGCCCTGTCGGAGCGCTGGCTCGGTGCCGACCCCCTTAACGAAGAGGCCACTGCGATTGCCATGGAGGCGACCTACTGCCTGGGCGATCGTGCCGGTGCCCTGGCGCAGTACCGTCGCTACCGGGAACTGATTCAGCGGGAACTCGGCTCCCGTCCCACCGAAACGTTGCGCGACCTGGCGGCTCGGATCGAACAGGCGGCCGCCCCCACCACGCCGAGCGACGAGACCGAATTCGAAACCGCGCGGCAGCGGTTCGAGGCCGACCTGGTTGGACGGGAGTCCCAGTGGCTGGCGCTCACGGCCCTCTGGGACCGGGCGGCGAGAGGCAAAGGTGCGATCGCGGTGCTGGAGGGTGAGTCGGGCGCGGGCAAGTCCCGACTGGCCGAAGAGTTCGTCCGGTGGGCCGGGGGCCATGGTGCCACGGTGCTGCGCGGGCACGGTTACGAGCCGAGCGGGGGCGCGCCGTTCGGGCCGGTGGCGGCTGCGCTGGGCACCGGGCTCAACGCGGCGGGACTGGCCGGCACATCCCCCGAGTGGCTGGTGGAGGTCGCCCGGCTGGTGCCGGACCTGCGCCGGCGATTTCCCGGCCTGCCGGCGGCGCCGGAAGGGACCGTTGGCGCGCGCTCTCGCCTCTTCGAAGGCGTCGCCCAGATGCTGCTCTCGCTGGCCGCCGAGCACCCCACGGTGCTGCTGCTGGATGACCTGCACTGGTGCGATGGTGACTCCTGCGCTCTGCTCCACTTCCTGGCCGATCGGCTAAGCGAGAGCCCGGTCATGGTGCTGGCCACCGCGACGGCCGGCGGCCTGGAGCGCGGCACGCCCGCCGACCAATTGATCCGGCGGCTCACCTCGCGCAGAAGGGCCTCGGTCATCGAAGTCGGGCCGCTCTCGGAAACCGAAGTGTGGGAAGTGATCCGCCAGATGGGCAACGTGCGGACCCCGACCGGCGCCCGGCGCTTTGCCCGCCGGATTCACGAGGTCACCGGGGGCAACCCGTTCTATGTGATCGAGCTGGTCAAGACGCTGTTCAGCCAGCGCCTCCTCTCGGCCACCCCGATCTCCCAGGAGTGGATCGTTCCTTCCGATACCAACCTGACCGACTTCACGACGCTCCCGATGCCCCGCTCGGTGCGGGACGCCATCGGCGAGCGGGTCTCGCTGCTCAATGACGAGTTGCGCGATCTCCTCGCGACCCTGGCCGTGGCGGCCCGGCCGGTCAGTCTCGACGTGCTGGCCCACATCCATGGCATGTCCCGGATGCGGGTCGCGGCGCTGGGCAGCCGCCTGGTGGAGCGTCACCTGGCGGTCGAGTGCGACGGAATGTTCCGGACTGCGCATGCCGTGCTGGGCGACGTCGTTCGTTCCTCACTCGCGGCGTCGCATCGGACCGAGCTGCACCGGGTGGTTTCCCTGGCGCTGGAAATCGTGACTCCCCCCGAGCGGATGGGTGAAGTAGCTGGCGAGATCGCCTGGCATGCGGAACGGGCCGGCGATCTGGAGCGGGCGGCCGCCTTCGGCCGAGCGGTATGTCGGGAAAAGGCCCCGTTTGGCGTAATACCAGAGGTGGGTGTGGGCATCGCCGAGCAGGACGTGGACCTCCGGGTGGAGTAGGGGTCAGGCCTCTTGCCGGTTTAACCGCCGGGTTGCACATTAGTGCCCCCGGTCACGCGAAGCACCGCCAATCTGAGGCACCTCGCTCCCGAAGTTTCGAGATCCACCCGTGACCGATACGATCGATCGGCTCAGTGCCATTCTCGGCGACCGCTACGCCGTTGACCGCCAGGTAGGTGAAGGCGGGATGGCGACCGTGTACCTGGCGCGCGACGTCAAGCACGATCGCCAGGTCGCGATCAAGGTACTCAAGCCGGAGCTCGCCGCCTCGATCGGAGCCGACCGGTTCCTCCGCGAAATCCGGGTCGCCGCCACTCTCCAGCATCCCAACATCCTCGGCTTGTACGACTCCGGCCACGCCGGCGATCTCCTCTATTACGTCATGCCGTTCATCGAGGGAGAGTCGCTTCGCGATCGGCTCGACCGCGATCACCAACTTCCCCTGGCGGATGCGCTGCAGGTGACCCGCGAGGCGGCGGAGGCGCTGCAGTACGCCCACGACCGCGGAATCGTCCACCGCGATATCAAGCCGGAAAACATTCTGCTGATGGGCGGCCACGCCCTGGTGGCCGATTTCGGGATCGCCCGCGCGGTGAGCGAGGCAGGGGGCGAGAAGCTGACGCGCACCGGAATGGCGATGGGCACCCCCCATTACATGAGCCCCGAACAGTCGATGGGCAGCGCTCAGGTGGATGCCCGGAGCGACGTGTACAGTCTGGGCTGTGTGCTGTACGAACTGCTGATTGGGCAGCCGCCGTTCGACGGACCCAACGCCATGGCAATCATCGCGCGGCACAGCATGGAGGTGGTGCCGAGCCTGCAGGTGGTGCGGCCATCGGTGCCGGACGATGTGGAAGACGCCGTGATGCGGGCGCTGGAAAAGACTCCGGCCGATCGCTTCCAGACCATGCACGAATTCGCTCAGTGCCTGGTGGAGTCGGAGGCGGAGGCCACGATGACGCGGACCGCCTCGCGACGCACCGCCGGCGGCGCCCGGCGAACACCCACCCGCGGCGTGGCCGCCAGCCGAGCCCGCAGGCGCAAGCTGGTGATTGGCGGCGCCGTGCTGGTGGCGCTGGTGGCCGGCGCTGGAGCCTGGGTTACGCTGCGCCGCCCCCCGCCGCTGCCACTAGCCACCGCCGCCGCGGGCGGACTCGACCCCCACCGGATCGCGGTGCTCTACTTCGAAGATTTCAATCCCCGCGACTCGCTCGGCTACCTGGCCGACGGTCTTACTCAGGGCCTGATCAGCGAACTGGGCGAAGTTCAGGCGCTCCAGGTGATCTCACCCAACGGCGTCGAGCCGTACCGCGATGCCAATACGCCGGCCGACAGCATCGCCCGCGCGCTTCAGGTGGGTACGCTAGTGCGCGGTGGCGTTGAGCGGCAGGGGAACAAGATCCGGATTACTGTGCGGCTGATCGACGGCGCCAGCGGCGTGGACTACCCGCCGGTCACCTTCGAGCGGCCGGACACCAACGTGATCGGGATCGAGGGAGCGCTGGTGCAGCAGGTGGCCGGGATGATCCGGCAGCGGCTCGGACAGGAGATCACCCTCCGGGAACAGCGCGCCAGCACCCGCAGCGCTCAGGCCTGGATTCTGGTGCAGCGGGCTCGCGCGGCACTGACCCGCGCCCAGGCGGACGTGGCGCAGGGGAGCGACAGTGCGTCCACCGCCGCCGAGTTCGCCGCGGTGGATTCACTGTACCGGGAGGCGCAGGCGGCCGACCGCCGGTGGATCGAGCCGCTGGCCGGGCGCGCCGCTCTCAGTTATCAGCGGGCCTACCTGGCCCGCGGCGATCCTCTCTCCGCCAAGATCTGGATCGATCAGGGCATTCCGCTGGCCGACAGCGCGCTGGCAATCGATCCGCAGAATCCCGATGCGCTGGAAGACCGCGGCAAGCTCCGCTACATCGCCTGGGTCCTGCAGCTGGAGCGCGACCCGGTCGCAGCCAGGAAGCTTCTCTCCGACGCCCGCTCCGATCTCGAAACGGCCACCAGGATCCGGCCCTCTCAAGCCGGTGCCTGGGCAATCCTCAGCCATCTCTACACCAACGTGACTGACGGTGAGGCCAGCGCCAACCTCGCCGCCCGCCGTGCCTACGAAGCTGACGCATACCTGACAAACGCCAATCAGATTCTCGCCCGCCTCTATCTGGCGTCGTTTGATGATGAGGATTTCGTGGCGGCATCACATTGGTGTGACGAGGGGCAGAGGCGCTTTCCCACCGACTTTCAGTTTGTGAGCTGCCGGCTCTGGCTCATGACCAGCCGCGCCAGAGAACCCGATCCAGCGCTGGCCTGGCGGCTGGCCGATAGTCTTGCCACGCTGGCCCCGGCACCCCGCCGCAAGTTCGAAACGCTCAAGGCGCATGTAGCTGTTGCCGGCGTGCTGGCGAGGAAAGGGCTTCTCGACAGCGCCCGCAGCGTGCTCGCCCGTTCGCAGGGCACACCCGAGATCGACCCCACTCGTGATCTTTCGCTGATGAGCGCATTTGTCGAGACGCTGATCGGCGATCCCGACTCGGCGATCGACCGGCTCAAGGTCTATCTGATTGCCAATCCGGACCAGCGACAGAATCTGGCCAACGATTCGGGATGGTGGTTCCGCAGTCTCCGTGGCGATCCCAAATACGAACAGATAGTAGCCGGCCGGTAGCGTCCGCCACCGACCGAACCGTCCACCCCCCTGAAGGAGCCCCCCATGCGTGGCCGTCTTGCACTCGTAGCACTCATTTGCGGGCTGGCGCTTGGCGCGTGTAATGACGCCAGCCAGAGCCCGACCGAGGCCGGGCCCGGTCTCGACAAAGGCGTTCCCTGTCCCACCACCGTATTCCCGCTCGATGACGCCAATGCGCTGATCATCGCGCTCTATCCCACCGGCCCGACCAAGAAGACCAATCTCCAGGCCGACCGCCTGGCGGTGGCGCATGACATCTCAGAGAAGTGGTCCAAGTGCAAGGTGGCCGACCCGCAGTCTAAAGTGGTTGCGTTCGTGAACCAGCTGCTCAATGACTTCCGGAGCGGCATTCTGAACGGTGGCACCACCCAGGCCGTGGCCGATCAGGTCAGTGATCTGATCAATGTGATGTATTCGGGAGTGGGCTTCGGTGAGCCCGATCTGCCGGTCGATCCGACAACCGGGGTGCATTTCGGAGTCGGTTTCTTCACCCCCGGGACGCAGCTCCTGGTCCAGACCGATGTGAAGGATGGGGCGGTGCTCATCCCCCGCGATGCGTTCACTGAAACCACGGCGATTACGATTCTCCTCCGGCCCGATACGCCGAACCCGTTCGACGGAAGCGGATTCGTGGTCTATCCGCCGTTCTATGAGATCACCGCATCCAACCTGAGCGGCACTCATTACCTGGCCAACGGCCAGGCGGTGGTCGGGTTCTGTGTTGATGAATGGACGCTGGCACCGTTGAGCGCACCGGCGATCGCCCACCTGGCCGTCGCCGAGGGTGCGCACCCCGGCGGGTTTGAAATTCTGGATGATGCTTCGGACCCGCAATACGATGCCCTGGGGCTCGACTGCCCGCGCTTCATTCCGCCCAGTCCGATCGACGTTGGATCGATCTTCGATCATGGCTTCAAGGGATTTGCCCTCGCCGCCCCGCGTGCCGCGGCGCGAGCGGTTCGCTCCGCCGCCGCCGCCATCTTCCTTCCGCGCGAGGCCTATGCCTTCGGGAAGGTGGGGCTCGGCAGCCTGGCTTCGTCGTTGAGCCCGTTCGGAGTGACTGACCGTGATGCCGGGTCGGCTACTCAGATCCAGTTCTCGCCGACCGGGGACCCGGGTGGGCAGTCGTTCTCTTCGGGAATTTCAATGGACTGGCCATGCGGGACTGAGCTGCTCAGTCAGTGCGTCCCGTTGGTAACCGTCGAGGACGCCAGCAATGCCGGCGTGGGCGGTGTATCCGTTACCGCGTCGCTGGTGCCGGTCACCGGTGTCGGGACCCTGGACCCGGCCAGCACAACCGTCGTCGTCTCCAATTCCGATACCGGCAGCGGCTTCGCGATTGGTGAGGCGGCGTTCGATAATCTGATCATCAATCTCACCACAGCCGGAACCTTCAAGCTCCACTTCTCGGCTCCGGGCGGGCTCAGCCTCGACAGCGGCGAATTCCAGGTGGACTTCCCGATCGAGTGAGCGGCGGCAGGTCAAGTGCGTGAGTGCAGTTCACGTGAAAACGGGCGGCTCGTGAGAGCCGCTCGTTTTTTTCATCGTACGGGGAGCAGGTTTTTTCCGCGGGCAAATCGGGGAGGGCTGATCCCGAGCCACGCCGATACGGTCGG
>DASSTY010000021.1:0-9435 GCA_035707585.1 Gemmatimonadales bacterium | reverse complement strand
TCACCAGCGTCTCGAGCTCGAACGTCGAGCCGAGGCAGGCGGCCAGATGGAGGGTGTCGCGGGAGGCCGGCGCGAGTCGCTCCAGGCGCGTGGTCATGAAATCGACCACGTTGTCGCTTGCGGCGGCGGCGGCAGCCTGTTCCAGATCGACGGTCCATCGCCGGCTCGCTGCATCGAACAGGATCGCTCCTTCCCGGTAGAGCGACTCGAGCAGCTGATTCACAAAGAACGGATTGCCGCGGGTCTTCTCCGAAATGATCCGGGCAAGCGGCAGGGCCTCGCCAACCGACTGATGAAGCGCGTCGGCTACCAGTTGTGCCAGCGTGTTGTCGTCCAGCGGCTGGAGCTGGATCTCCTCGACCGACGCGGTCTCGGCCAGGCGATCGACCAGCAGCCGCAGCGGATGCGATGGAGAAACCTCGTGGTCGCGGTAGGCGCCCAGCAGCAGCAGCCAGCCGGTGTCACCATCCAGCATGGTGGATTCGAGCCACTCCAGCGTGGCGCTGTCCACCCACTGCAGGTCATCGATGAACAGACAGAGCGGGTGACTCTCGGAACAGAACGCCCGGACAACCTGGTGCAGAAGCCGCTGGAACCGATTGCGAGTTTCCTGCGGCGGAAGTTCCGGCGCAGCGGGCTGCGGTCCGATCAGCCGGGCGAATTCGGGAACTACGTCGATCAACAATTGCCCGTTGGGGCCAACCGCGGTCAGCAGCCGATCGCGATAGGCTGCGATGCGGCTGTCGTCTTCGGTCATCACCTGCCGCACCAGATCGCGCAGCGCCAGATGAAGCGTGGCGAACGGCACATTGCGCTTGAACTGATCGAACTTGCCGACCACGAAATGCGCCTGACGTTCCATCGCGGGGCGCTGGAGTTCCTGCACCAGCGATGACTTGCCGATGCCCGAGTAGCCGGAAATCAATACCAGCGACGAACGGCCGGGGCCGATGCCTTCGAACGCCTGCAGAAGCTGCTTCACTTCGGCAGCGCGGCCGTAGAGCCGCTCAGGAACCTGGAACCGGCTGGGGACGTCGCACTGGCCGGGGATCAGTTCGGGAACAGTTCGTCCGGCCCGCATCTGCTCGAGGCAGAGCCGGAGATCGGCCTCGAGGCCGGCGGCGCTCTGGTAGCGGTCTTCGGCGCTCTTCGCCAGCAGCTTGAGGACGATTGCCGCCAGCGGCTCCGGGCAGTTGGGGCGAAGCTGACCGGGCGGCTGCGGCGCCCGGGCGATGTGGGCGTGGATCAGCTGCAGCGGATCGCCGGCGCGAAACGGCGGCTGGCCAGTGAGCATTTCGTACAGGATCACGCCGAGCGAGTAGAGATCGGTGCGAAAATCGACCGAGCGATTCATTCGGCCGGTCTGCTCGGGCGATAGATACGTCAGCGTTCCCGCCAGCGCCCCGGGGCTGACCGCCGCGTGCATCTGCCGGGGCACCGGAGTGGCTCGGCCAAAGCCGCCCAGCACCACTGACCGCCCATCGGCTACGGCAAATCGCTCGGGCGTGAGATCGCGATGGATCACCCCCGCTGCATGCACCGCGGCGACGGCAGCCGCCATCTCCGCACCGAGTGCCAGGAAGCGATCGAGCGGGAGCGGCTGGCCGGTCAGGAGAGTGCGAAGCGATTGCGCGGCGGGTCGGTCGGTGACGAGTGCAGCGCCGTCGGGTGTCGATTCCAGGGCGAGCGCACGGATGACGCCGGGGTGATCGAAGCGATTGAGCAGGGCGAACTGGGCGCGGAGCTGATCGAGCGTTTCGGGCGCGGGATGAGCCGATCGGGGGAGCACTGCCAGGACCGGGGCGTGATCAGCCAGCCGGGTGCCGGCGTACGTTACCGTTTGTCCGTCGTGATCGACCGGCTCACCCAACTGATATCCAGCGAGCTCCGGACTCATCTCTTACCTCTGATGCGCCAGCACGGTCAGGCCAGTCCGATTTCGGCGAGCAGCGCGCGGAACCCGGCGTCGCCGCGCAGCGGATCGAATGCGGGCCTGACTCCGATCCAGGCGAGATCACTGGCCCGTTCATCGCGCGCGCCGCGCAGGTTGGCCACCGCCTGATCGGGCGCGCCGAGCGCGGCATGCACCTGAGCAAGCAGTACCAGCGAGACATACCGCTCGGCGCGCTGCTGCTCCAGCCGATCGAGAACCTCCCGAGCGCCGCTGGTGTCGCCGGCGCGCGCCAGCGCCACGCCGAGCGCGGCCTCGAATTCGACACTGCCACCCACCAGCTCCAGGGCTCGGCGCAGATGCCGGATCCCCTCGTCCGGTTGCCCCGCCTCGGTGAATGCCTGCCCCAGAAAGGCGTGCGCCGGGCCGAATGATGGATCCCGATCCAGCAGTTCGCCGAAGGCGTTGATGGCGCTGGCGTAGTCTCGCGCAAAGAAATGAGTCAGGCCAAGACTGATCGCTATTACCGGTGACAAGGGATCGAGCTCGCGGGCCCGGGCCAGCTGCTGAAAGGCCTGCGGGAATCGCTGCCGCGGCACCAGCAGGTTCATGGCGAACCACTGATAGCCGGTGGGATACTGCGGGCTGGCAGTAATGGCCTGCCGGAAATCACTGGTGGCCCCGGCCCAGTCCCAATCGTAGAGCGCCCGGACACAGGCGCGGGCTGAGAGCGCTTCGCCCAGCCGGGAGAGCGCCAGCGCGCGATCGGCCGCCTGACGGGCGCGCTGCATCGCGGTTGCCGGAGCCTCGGCACCATACACCGCCAGCGTCACATGCGATTCTGCCAGCGCGGCGAACGCCGGAGCGAATCCTGGATCGAGCGAGAGCGATTCTTCCAGCAGACCCACGCTTCGGTGCATGGCGGTTTCGGTTCGCCGACTCCAGTGATGCCGAGCCAGCAGGAACCGTTCGTACGCTGCCGGATCGGCCGTCGAAGCGGCCGGCCGTTCGGCGGTCAGCAGCTCGGCGGTGAGCGCCTGGGCAATCGCGCCGGCAATTTCATCCTGCACCGCGAACACGTCGGACATTTCGCGATCGTACCGTTCGGTCCAGAGCTCGAACGCATCGGTGGTGTTCGTCAAATGCGCAGTGATGCGGAGCCGGCTTCCGCTCCGGCGAACGCTGCCCTGAAGAACCGCATCCACCGCGAGTTCCTGGCCGATGGTGCGGGCATCCTCATTGCGGCCCTTCATGGCAAACGAAGTGGTGCGGCCCAGCACGCGAAGCCCGGCTACGCCGGCCAATGCATGGATCAGTTCCTCGCTGAGTCCGTCGCTCAGATATTCATCGGCCGCGTCGCCGCTGAGATTGACGAACGGCAGCACTGCCACCGCGGGGGGCTGCGCCTTGTCCGACTGGGCCGCTGCCGGCTGGGGAATCGCCGCGGGCGACTCGAGCGCCTTGATGAACGTGGCGATGTCGGGAAGGCGGCGGTCGAGATCGCACTCCAGTGCCCGGCTCACCGCGTCGGAAATGTGCTGCGGCACGGTGGCCACCTCGCAGAGCGGCGGAGGTGCCACGGTGGTTTTCCGGAGGAGCTGGGCAGTGGCCGGGAGACCGGCGAACGGCGCGGCGCCCGACACCATTTCGTACAGCATGCAGCCGAGCGAGTAGAGATCGCTGCGGCCATCGACGGTTGGTTCGCCGAAAGCCTGCTCCGGGCTCATGTACTCGGGTGTGCCGATCCCGGTGCCGGGCTCGGTAAGCCGCTCGCCGCTTACGGTGGTGTCACCATCGGCGTCGGCCAGCGCGCAGGCGATCCCGAAATCGGCGACCAGAGCGTGATTGGCAGCCAGCAGGATGTTTTCCGGCTTGATGTCACGGTGCACCACGCCGCGCTTGTGGGCCCAGGCGAGTGCGTCACCGATCTCCCGGGTAAGGCGCAGCGATTCTTCCAGCGGCAGCGGCGCTTCCGCCATGAGCCGGCCGCGAAGCGATCCGCCGTCGACAAACGGCATCACGTAGTAGAGCACGCCGTCGGCTTCGCCCGACTCGAATACCGGAAGAATGTTGGGATGCTGCAGCCGGGCGGCGATTTCGATTTCCCGTTCGAATCGTTCGCGAAAGAGCGAGTGGCTCAGGTCGGGACGGAGCAGCTTGAGCGCGACCAGGCGGCCATGCCGAAGATCGCGGGCGCGATAGACAACCGCGACGCCGCCGTGGCCAGCTTCGGTCTCGACCACGTAGCGCGACGCCAGTGACCGACTCACCAGATCAAGCTGATAGGTCACAACGCCCTTGCTCCAGAGGGATGGGTCCAAGATATCCCTCGGAACGGCATTGCGGCAGGGCGGTGGCCGCCTACCAGCCCGACCCGACCGATACCAGAAGTTGCCGTCCCGGTGCGGGGTAGAAGAGCGCCTGATCCGAGCCCGCCGGGTCGGGAAATCCGGTCGTGAGATAATGCCGGTCCAGCAGGTTCACGGCATCGACGGCGAAGACCAACCCGCGAGTGGCCAGCGAGACGCCGCCGTCCACCCGGGCGTAGTTGGGGATGGTGCGCGTATTGGCGTCGTCCAGATACATCCCCGAGAGCGCGGTCACCACCAGCCGCGCACCGAGCCCGGAGTGGTGCCGGGCGCTGATTCCCGCGGTGAAAATCGTCGACGGGATCGCCTTGAGCGACTTGCCCGCAAAATCGCCTCGAGTGCTGAGCACCTGCTGGCGGGTGAAATTGACGAACGCCAGCGCCGGCCCCGCCGTGAGCCGGAGTTGCGATTCGATTCCCCGATGACGGCTCCGGCCGACGTTCACATAGCGGAAACTCGCGATGTCGAAATCGAGCTCATTGCGCATCGCGAGGGTAAACGCGGCCACCGAAAGATCGGCGGAGATGCGGCCGGGGCGCAGCACCAGGCGATGGCGCAGCCCCGCCTCGACCGACCAGCCGATCTGCGGACGAAGCAGCGGATTGGCGATGGTCACGGCAAACGGCGGGAACGGCACCGGCGTGGCGCGCAGATCGAACAGCTGATCGAGCGTCGGCGCCTTGAAGAATCGGCTCACCGCAACGTAGGCGTTGCCGGTCTGGGCCGGTGAATCGGTGTACTCCAGATTGACACCGATCCGGGGGCTGAATGCGACATGGCTTTCGGTGGCGGGTTCGCTTCCTTCCGGCAGCGTTGGTTCGGAGTGATCGCGCAGCCAATCGAGCCGGCCGCCGAGCGACACCCGGAGCATGCTCGCGGGCCGGAGCTCCCAGTGAACGAAGCCGGCCAGCATCTGGCGCCGCGCCGCTCCCGCGGCATTGGGCTCATCGGCCGGCGCGCCGGTGGCCAGCGCGTAGGCATCCCGGTCGCCGGTCGCGACTCCGAAGTAGCTGGAATGAAGTCTGCCCACCGACCCATCCACTCCGAATACCAGCGGCCCGCTCCAACTTGCCGGCAGGCCCCGCACTTCTGCCTGCACTGAGCCGAAGAGCCGCCGAGTGGTGCCGTCGCGCTGCTGGGTGTCGGCAAAATCAACCGAGAGCGGCAGTGTCTCGATGGCATCGGCACTGGTCAGCTCGCCGGCCAGATAGCCGCGCAGCTTGAGGCCGCCGAGCCGGTGCCACCCCTCCAGCGCCAGACGCTGCGTGTTCTGGTGCAGCCGGTCAAACCGGTAGAACCGGTCGCTGCTGCCCGGTGCCGACGTACTGGCGGGTTCCACCAGCGGACCCGGATCATCGGCGTGGCGCCAGTGCGCCGCGGCCCAGAGGCGCAGGGCGCCCGCCGCATTACCCAGGAGATTAAGGCTGCCGCCGATGTTGACGGAGTGGCGAGAGTCGTGGTGCCGCGCGCCGTCGGTCTCTCTGGCGGACGCGAATCCCATCGCCGGGCTGCCGAGCAGTGATCCGGCGACGGCGGCACTGCCGGCGGCGGTTCCGTCCTCGCCGCCCAGCAGCCGCCAGCGAAGCCCGTTCGGGGGGAATCCGGTGCGAATATTGATGACGCCGCCCACGGCGGCATCACCATAGAGCGATGACGCACCGCCGCGCACTACCTCGATGGACTGCACGATTCCCGGCGGGAACAGCTCCCAGTCCACCGTGCCGTCGCCCAGTTGATTGACGGGAACGCCGTCGAGCAGCACCGCGGCGTATTCGGTTTCGCCGCCTCCATAGAAACCGCGCAGCGCCAGTCTGGGCTCGGTGCCCGACCAGTCGGGATCGATCAGCGCAATGCCGGGCACCTGGACCAGTGCATCGCTGGCGCTTCGCGCTCCGAACGCGCGGAGTGCCTCGCCGGTAATCCGGGTGACCGCGGCCGATGCGGAGGCGAGAGGAGCTTCGGTGCGTTGAGTGGTGACGATCAGTGGTTGGAGCTGGATGCTGCGTGCCGAATCGGTGATGACGGAGTCGGCCGGCAGTTGTGCGGGAACCTGGGCGGCTCTGAGTGGGTCGCAGACACCGAGCACGGCCAAGGCCGCCCACGCCAGGGTGGATCTGATCCGCTTTGGCTCCAGATGCCGCTCCATTGTCGGGGAGACGCGCTGAAAATACCGGCGTTCCCAGCGGCTCGGAAGAGTGCGGTCGCGCTACTGCATTGCCCGCCCGATCGCATCGAGCGCCTTGCGCACCCGGTCGGCCGGCTTGTCGTCGCGGCTCCACCCGGCATCCACATCGGGCGCAATTCCCTCCGTTTCATTGCTGCCGTCCATCCGCAAACGCTGGCAATCGGGCGCGCGCACCAGCAGCCCCAGCGCCGGGAGCTCCAGTGACGTCCCGCCGTTGCTGTAGCCGCAGCCCGCGCCGTAGCTCCGGCTGCCGATGATCAGCGCGGCACCATTGTCCCGCAGCCGCGCCGCGAATTCCTCTGAAGCGGAGGCGGAGCGATGATCCTGCAGCACCAGCAGCGGCCCGCGATACACTCCCTCCGGTGCCTTGTACCAGCTCGGCATCCAGATGGCCCAGCCGTTGGTGAGACCGTCCAGCGCGCCCGGCTCGAGATAGCTCACCACCGGCGGAGCGATCACGACATTGGAGCAGTCGGGTACGCCGCCGCTCCACACCCGGTCACGATGACATTCGCGCTCTGCTTCGGTGATCAGTGAATCGAGCCGCAGCTCGGCGATTCGGATCAGGGCCTGCTGAACTGGTGTGGCATGGGCGCTGTCTTCCGCAATGGCACGACGCGTGTCGGCGAGATCGCGAGCATGCAGCGGATGACGAATGAACCCGCCCGCGGCAATGTGGAGCGGCGTGGCGGTGAGTGTCCGCGCCATTGCATCGGCCAGCTCACTGCCGCCGCCATTTCCGGTGATGTCTGCGACGACCATCTGCGCACCGCGCCGCTGCAGTTCGTTGGCTACTGCCGCCGCCCGAAGAGCGATGTGGCGGATCACCGCCGCCTGGAAATTGTCGACGCAGTCGCCGGTGCAGGGAACGGGAAGACCGGAGCGGTACTCGTACCACGCCCGCGCGCAACTGGGCCCGAAGTGCTCGTGACCAAAGTTGGCCACCCGCAGGATGCCGACGGTACGTCCGCCCGTAACCTTGACGAGTACCGCCGGAAACTCGGAGTCTTCCACCACCAGCGCGCCTGGCGTCTTGGCGAAGGGCAGATCCCATCCGTCCGGCCGCGCGTTGACGTCGAGGCCGACGGTGCTGCACGCCACCGCCGCGCTCATCGTTGGCGTCAACTCAGCGCCGCGGGATGACGCGGGTGCCTCGGCCGCGGTGAGATCGCTTGCGTCGACCGGGCGAGGATTCTTCCTGGCGGTAACGCCGCGCCACCAGATGCCGGGGCGAACCCGGGTCCAGGTGTGTCCGTCGCCGAACTGGCTGACGAAATCCCGGGTCGCCGCGGTGGCGCCGAAGCTGAACCAGGCGTGCTCGATTCGCTGCCGAGTAGCGGAGTCGAGCGCGGGGAGATCGAGCTTCCGCCGGGCCACAACCCAGTCGAAGTTGGCGTCGGCGGTGGCCAGATAATGCCTGGTGAGCTGGTATTCGCGGATCCACTCGGCGGAGCGGCTGGGCGTCCGGACGGTAAGCGCAATGATACCGGCCCCGATCGCGGCAGCGGCGGACAGGGCGGCTGTTCCAAGGCGGCTCATGCGAAACTCCCCGGCTGGGTGGCAGGACCGGATACCGAATGCCGAGTCCTACGTGCCTAAGCCGGGGATGTTTCAGGTTGCTACATACGAGCGGTGCTGCTTATCGAACTCGGTGCGTCCAGGTTGGCGGTGTCGTCCACCCCCACGCCGAGGCGGTCCACCAGTTCGCCGCCCAGCCAGCCGGTCACCAGCGCCAGGGCGAGCCCCGCGAAGGAAAGCACCAGAGCGAGTGTGGAGGGCGTTTCCGGCGCGCTGCTCCGGAGGATCCAGCTGACGGCAAAGAGGATCAGCACCACCACGTTTCCCAGTCCGTGCAGCACGCCGATTCGCTTGGCCCGGGTGCCGGAGGGGATCGCCAGCCAGTCCACCAGTCCGGCGGGTGCGGCCAGCAGTCCGCCGATCACTCCCGCCGCGATCATGTACCACGACACCTCGGAAAACGCGTTGCTTCCGCCGAGCAGTTGGATGATGTCGAAAATCACCGCCGTGCCGAGCAGGCCGAGCGGGAAAACGATCAGCATTGGGTGAAGCGGATGCCCGGCGACCTTGACGTGGCTTTCCATGGTTGCCTCCTGGGTGACCTGGTGGCGGACCCCCGCCCGCCTCCAGCCGCGAGTATATCCGGGGCCGGGGAGCAGGTCGGTGTTGGGGGACACAGGGGGGAGGCAAGGCGGACAGGCGGACAGGCGGACAGACGGACAGGCGGACAGGCGAACAGACGGACAGGCGGAAACGCGGGAAGACGGGAAGACGGGAAGCGGGAAACGGGGCGCGGGACACGGAGAGCCGGGGACCCGGCGCGCAGGATGGTCGTCATCCCGAGCGAGCGGCCGCAGGCCGCGACGTCGAGGGATCTTGCTGGCTGCGACAGCAGCGCGGCGGCTGGCGACAGCGGCGCGGCGACCGCTCGGCGCCGCATCTGGAGGACGCTCCACCCGCCCTTTCCAAGCGACCCCACCTGACCCGGGTGCTCCGCCAGGGGTTCGGCCGGTATACAAGTACTTGTATACCCCCGAAAAGGCCGTCCGGGGTACCGTCCCGAGGGGCGACCCGAGGGGACCGACCCGGCACCAGCACGGCGGGCAAGATCCCTCGACTCGCTGCACTCGCACGGGATGACGGCCGGATGGGCCGAGCGCCCTCCGTTCTCGGCGCTAAAGCGCCGGCTCGGCCACCTGCGCTGAAGCGCTCACGGAGCCGCGCGCCCGATCCGCTCCAGCCTCGTTGCCGAGCCTGGCTTCGAGTGCCGAGTACGCTCCTTCCGCCCTCTCGTCTTCCCGTCTTCCCGCCCACTGTCCGTCTATCCGTCAGTCCGTCCGTCCGTCCGTCCGTCCCGTCTGTCCGTCCGTCCGTCTGTCCGTCCGTCCGTCCGTCCGTCCGTCCGCCTATTATGCATCATGCCCAAATCCCCCACCGGCCCCGTCCAGGTCCTCGGCATCTGCGGCAGTTTG
>DASSTY010000020.1:0-6618 GCA_035707585.1 Gemmatimonadales bacterium | reverse complement strand
GAAAGAAGGATTTACCGTTCGCGCGGCGCGGCTGGTGCGGCTCACCCAGCGGCAGGCGGAAGCCTTCTACGAAGTTCACCGGGGCCGGCCTTTCTACGGCGAGCTGGTGGCCTTCATGACCAGCGGCCCCTGCCTCCCGATGGCGCTGGAACGGGCCGATGCGGTGGCCCATTTTCGGACGGTCATCGGCGCCACCGACCCGGCCGAAGCGGCCGAAGGCACCATCCGGAAGCTCTACGCCGAGTCAAAAGGCCGTAACGCGGTACACGGCTCGGACAGCGACGAAAACGCCGCTCGGGAAATCGCTTTTTTCTTTCCCGAAGGGGAGTTGGCGGCGCTCGCTGGATGACCGGTGGGCGGCTTCTGGTCGCTTGACCTAAGTGCCGTCACCGGTTAGTCTTAATGGTTATGCTTCAGGTTGATCTGAGGGAGCTTGGGCGGGGACCGGTCGAAACCCGCGGAGAGCTGCCGGCCGACTCGCCGGCATTCCATGGGCTCGATATCCAGCTGGAAGGGCCGGTCCAGGTCGAGGGCCGGCTGCAGGACACCGGAAACGGCGAGTACTTCTGGCGCGGCCGCATCAGCGGCACCGCACAGGCGCCCTGCCGGCGCTGCCTGGCCGAAGTGCATTATCCGTTCGATGTCGAGGCGAGCGCGCTCTACAGCAGCGACCCCGACGCGGCCGATAATCCCGAAGTCCAGCCGCTGCCCGCAACGGCGACGCAAATCGACCTGACCGAAGCGGTACGCGAGGAAGTCGCGCTCGCGGTACCACCATTCCTCCTCTGTCGGGAGGAATGTGCCGGGCTGTGCCCCACCTGTGGCGCAGATCTGAATGCGGGGCCGTGCGGTTGCACGCCACCTGCCGAACCTGTCTGAGGAATCAATGGCAGTTCCCAAGCGTAAAACCTCCAAGTCCCGCAAGCGGCTCCGCCGCGGTCACCACACTGCCGCTGGAATGAAAACCCAGGCCTGTCCGCGCTGCAGTTCACCGAAGCTGCCGCACCGGGTCTGCGACTCCTGCGGCTACTATGGCGGGAAGAAGCGGATCGAGGTCGAGGACACCTGAAGGTGATTCGCGTCGCTCTGGACGCGATGGGGGGCGATCAGGCTCCTCAGGCGGAAGTAGCCGGAGCCCTCGCGGCGCTGGCGGCTCTGCCGCAGCAGGTGACTATTCAACTGGTGGGCCAGCCGGAACGGATCGAAGCGGAACTGGCCCAGCATCCCGGCGCCGACCGCAGCCGTCTCGAGATCATCTCCGCGCCCGATGTCATCGGCATGGGCGAAAAGCCCCTCGCCGCGGTGCGCCGCAAGCCGGGATCCAGCATCGTGGTGGGTCTCGGGCTCCAGAAGTCCGGGGCCTCGGACGCCTTCGTCTCAGCCGGCAATACCGGAGCGGTGCTGGCTGCATCGACCCTGCTCCTGGGCCTCCACGACGGCGTCGAACGCGCGTCGGTCGCTACCCTCTTTCCCACCGCCGAACAGCCGGTCCTGGTGCTCGATGGCGGCGCCAACGTGGACTGCTCCCCTCGCGAGCTGGTTGGCTTCGCCCATCTCGGCACGGTCTACGTCCGCGACATTCTGGGACGGCCCTCTCCCACCGTCGGCCTCCTCAACATCGGCGAAGAAGACGAAAAGGGAAACGCTACCGTTCGCGAAGCCCATGCGCTGCTGCTCCACACCCCCGGTATCAATTTCCATGGCAACATCGAAGGGCGCGATATCCTGGCCGGCCACGACCAGCGCGGTACCGTGGACGTGGTAGTGTGCGACGGCTTCGTCGGCAACGTGGTGCTCAAGTTCTATGAGTCGGTGGCGCGGCTGATTCTCCGGCTGGTGAGGAGCAAGGCGCCCGAGGTGCTCCAGCGCGAGGACGTGCGCGACGTGTTCCGCTTCCTCGACTATTCCGAGTACGGCGGCGCGCCGCTGCTGGGCGTGCGTGGGATCTCGATCATCTGCCACGGTGCGTCCACCGCCAACGCCATCAAGAACGCGATCCGGGTGGCGGTGCAGGCCGTCGAGTCCGATCTCTCCGCCCACATCGGTGCCCAGTTTGCCCAGCGGGAAGCGGCGGTGCGGTCATGACCGATCGGCCCTTCGTCGAGTTGATCGGCCTCGGCACCGCGGTGCCCGAGCGGGTGATGACCAACGAGGATTTCACCAGGATCCTCGACACCAGCGATCAGTGGATCGTGGAGCGCACCGGCATTCGCGAGCGCCATATCGCCGGCCCCGGCGAGTCGGTCGGATCGCTCTCCGAGGAAGCCAGCCGAATCGCCCTCGAGCGCGCCGGCGTGGAGCCGGGTGAGCTGGGTGCCATCGTACTCAGCACCGCCACACCCGACCGCCTGCTCCCCTCCACCGCCTGCGATCTCCAGGCGCTGATCGGGGCCGAGGCCGCCGCGGCGTTCGACATCGGCGCCGCCTGTCCCGGATTCATCTTCGGGCTCACCGTCGGCGAATCGCTGATCGCCTCCGGCCAGAGCGATACCGTGCTCGTGGTGGGCGCTGAAAAGCTCTCGACCATTACCGACTACACCGACCGCAGCACCGCGATTCTCTTCGGCGACGGAGCGGGTGCCGCGGTGCTCCGGCGTCGCACCGAAAAGTCAGTGCCGGGGCGCGGCATTCTCTCCACGTTCATCAAGTCGGATGGCCGGCTCGCTCCGTTGCTCAACCGGCCGGGCGGCGGCTCCTGCGATCCTATCAGCGAAAAGGTGGTGCGGGAACGGTCGCACTACATGAAGATGGCCGGGCGCGAGGTCTTCAAGGCGGCGGTGCTCGCGATGGCCGAATCGTGCGACGAAGCGATGCGCCGCGCCGGCGTCACCTCCGATCAGATCGATCTCCTGGTGCCGCATCAGGCCAACGTGCGGATCATCGAAGCCACCGCCAAGCACGCCGGCATGCCGATGGATCGCGTCATGGTCAACGTCGATCGCTACGGCAACACCTCATCCGCCTCGATTCCGCTGGCACTCGATCAGGCGGCAGACGAGGGACGAATCCAGCCGGGGTCGCTGGTCCTGCTGGTGGCGTTCGGTGCCGGATTCACCTGGGGCAGTGCGGTGGTGCGCTGGTGAACGTTCTGCTCTGTCCGGGGCAGGGAGCGCAGAAGGTCGGGATGGGCAAGGATCTCGCCGAGCGCTTTCCCGCAGCGCGCGCCGTGTTCGAGGCGATCGACGACGCCCTCGGTGTGTCGCTCACGCGGATCATGTGGGACGGCCCCGAAGAGGAGCTCACGCTCACCCACAACGCCCAGCCGGCCATCCTGGCGCATTCGGCGGCGGTGCTGGCCGCGTTGGGAGACGCGCTGGCGCCGGTCTGCGCCGGTGCCGGTCACAGTCTCGGCGAATACACCGCCTACGTCGCGGCCGGCGCGCTGGATCCGCGCGATGCCGCCCGGCTGGTGCGCCGGCGCGGTGAACTGATGCTCCAGGCGGGCCAGCAGCGCCCCGGCGCCATGAGCGCGGTGCTGGGGCTCGGTACCAGCGACGTGGAGCGCGCCTGCAACGAAGCTTCCACCCGCGATGGCATCGTGGTTGCCGCCAATCTCAATGCCCCCGATCAGACCGTCATCTCGGGCGACCCGCCGGCGGTCGAGCGGGCCGGTGAGCTCTGCAAGTCGCTCGGCGCCAAGCGGGTCCTGCCGCTCAAGGTGAGCGGCGCATTCCACTCGCCGCTCATGGCGCCGGCGGTGGACGGACTGCACGAGGCGCTGCACGGCACCAGCTTTCGCGATCCCGCCTTTCCGGTCATCGCCAATGCCAGCGCTGCACCGGTGACGCTGGCGGTCGATGCGCCGCGCCTGCTGGCCGATCAGCTCACCGCGCCGGTGCGCTGGGTTGAGTCGATGGAGCAGTTGGCGGTTCGCTGCCCCGATGCAACGTTCGTCGAGGTCGGCCCCGGAACGGTCCTCTCCGGCCTGGCCCGGCGGATCCTGCCGGGCGCGCAGACCCGCTCGGTCGGCACCGCCGACGACGTGGAGAAATTCCTGGCATGAGCACCGCGATCGACCTTACCGGGCGCACTGCGTTTGTCACCGGCAGCACCCGCGGCATTGGGTTCGCCATTGCGCGCGCGCTGCATCAGGCCGGCGCGGCGGTGGCGATCGTGGGGCGCGACAAGGCCCGGGCCGAAGCGGTCGCCGCGGAGTTCGGTGAGCGCGCGTTCGGTACCGCCTGCGACGTGGCCGATGCCGCGCAGGTAACCGCCGCCATCGCGGCAGCGGAGGGCGCGCTCGGGCCGATCGACATCCTGGTCAACAACGCCGGCCTCACCCGCGACAATCTGCTGCTTCGTCTGAGCGACGATGACTGGGATGCCGTGATCGACGCCAATCTCAAGGGCGCCTTTCACACCATGCGTGCGGTCATCAAGGGGATGATGAAGCGGCGTGCCGGCCGGATCATCAATATCTCCAGCATCGTCGGGATCACCGGCAATCCGGGGCAGGCCAACTACGCCGCCAGCAAGGCGGGGCTGGTTGGGCTCACCAAGGCGGTTGCCCGCGAGTATGCCGCGCGGGGGATTCTGGTCAACTGCATCGCCCCGGGATTCATCGAAACCGCCATGACCGATGCCTTGCCTGCGGAGGCCCGGACGGCCTTATTAGGGGACATCGCGCTGGGACGTCTGGGGCGGCCGGAGGACGTTGCCGGCGCCGTGCTGTTCCTGGCGTCCGACCTGGCGGCCTACATCACCGGGCAGGTACTGGTGGTGGACGGCGGAATGGTCATCTGATCGTGGGGCTCACTCTCGAACCGAGGACGACATGAGCGACAACGTGGAAGAGAAAGTCAAGGACATCATCGTCGAAGAGCTGGGTGTGGAGCGCGAGAAGCTGACCCCCGAGGCCAGTTTCATGGAAGATCTCGGCGCCGACAGTCTCGATACCGTCGAGCTGGTCATGGCGTTCGAGAAGGAGTTCGATATCGACATCCCCGACGAGGACGCCGAGAAGCTCCGCACCGTTGGTGATGCGATGAACTATCTCCACGAGAAGATCGGGAAGTAACTTGCCGCAACGCGTCGTTGTCACCGGCCTCGGTCTGGTGACCCCGCTGGGCACCGACACCGAATCGACCTGGACCGGCCTCCTGGCCGGCCGCTCGGGTGCGGGCCCCATTACCAAATTCGACCCCTCCAGGCTCCAGGTGCGGTTCGCCTGCGAGGTCAAGGGATTCGATCCGCTCAAGTACATGGATCGCAAGGAGGCCAGGCGGCTCGACCTCTTTGCGCAGTTCGCCATTGCCGCTGCGGTTCAGGCGGTGGAGCAGGCGGGTCTCAGTGCCGGCTTCCCCCATCCCGAGAGCACCGGGGTGATCGTCGGGAGCGGGATCGGCGGGATGCAGACCTTCGAAGACCAGTGCGCGCTCTATGTCACCCAGGGACCCGACCGGGTGTCACCGTTCTTCGTGCCGATGTTCATCCCCGACATCGCGGCGGGCGTGGTCTCGATGCGGTTCGGCCTCAAGGGGCCCAACTTTGCCACCGTGTCGGCTTGCGCGTCATCGGCCCACGCGCTGGGCGAATCGTATCGCCTGATCCACGACGGCAAAGCGGATGCGATGCTGAGCGGCGGCGCGGAGGCCGCCATCACGGGGCTTACCATCGCCGGCTTCCAGAACATGAAGGCGCTGAGTGTCCGGAATGAATCTCCCACCGAAGCCAGCCGCCCGTTCGATCTGGACCGCGACGGCTTCGTGCTGGGTGATGGCGCCGCGATGCTGATGCTGGAGAGCCTCGAGCATGCCCAGGCGCGCGGCGCCACCATTCTGGGCGAGATCATCGGCTATGGCGCCAGCGCCGATGCGCATCACCTGACCCAGCCCGCTCCCGAAGGCGAAGGCGCTCAGCGCGCCATGCGGCAGTGCCTGGCCGACGCCGAGATCGCGCCCGAGGATGTGGGCTACATCAATGCGCACGGAACCTCCACCCCGCAGGGCGACGTAGCAGAAACCCAGGCGGTCAAGGCGGTCTTCGGCGACCAGGCCCGTAACCTGGTGTTCGGCTCTACCAAGTCGATGACCGGGCACCTGCTCGGCGCGGCCGGCGCGCTGGAGTGCGGCATCTGTCTGCTGGTGACCCGCTGCGGCGAGATCCCGCCGACCATCAATCAGGTCACGCCGGATCCGCTGTGCGATCTCAACTCGGCGCCCAATCGGGCGGTGCAGCGCGATGTGAAAGTGGCCATGTCGAATTCGTTCGGGTTCGGCGGACACAACGCCAGCCTGGCCGTTCGGCGTTGGGAGTAGGTTCAAAGGTCGTTCCGGTTTCGACATAACGCATTTCCAAGGAGAACCGATGGCGGCGGCGCTCGATCCCGGCACACTGCGCGATCCTGCGCTCCGCCCGCTGGTTGAGCCGGTGCTGGCGGGCGAGCGGCTCGACGCCGAGGCCGGCCGCGTTCTCTACACCACAGCTGATCTCCTGGGCCTCGGCGCCCTGGCCGATGCGGCCAATCGCCGCCGGAACGGCGACCGCGTCTTCTTCTCCGCCAACCAGCATATCAACCCCACCAACGTCTGCATCCTCCGGAAGACCTGCGTCTTCTGCTCGTTTGCGCGGACTCCGCGCGAAGACGGCGCCTACACCCGCTCGCTGGAAGAGGCGTTT
>DASSTY010000019.1:0-7486 GCA_035707585.1 Gemmatimonadales bacterium | reverse complement strand
CAGCGCCGCCTGCCGTGCCTCCGAGCTGGGCGGCTGCTTGGCGAGGAGGGTGACCTCCTCGGTCCACCGGAGCGCGATCCGCTCCCGCTCGGAGAAGAACGGGGCCTCGCGCCAGGCGGAGAGCACGTAGATCCGTTGTTCCTTTTCGCCGGCAGCGCGGGCATCCTGGGTGTGCATGTCGAGGCAATAGGCACAGCCGTTCAGTTGGGACGAACGGATCTTGATGAGCTCCAGCAGCGGCGCTTCGATACTGCTGCTGCGGACGTACTGCTCCAGGCCCAGCATGGCCTGCAGTGCCTTCGGTGCAACCTTGGCGTAATCAACTCGTTCACTCACCTTCGGTTCTCCTCAAATGGAACTGTGACAGCAGGCGCCGGGATCGGTTCCAGGGCGAACACCCGGCGCACGTCGTTCAGTACCTGAGCCGCGGTGGCGCGGGTGCGCGCGGTACCGAGCTGAAGCATGCGTTCGATGGCGGCTGGGTCGGCTGCGGCTGCGTCACGTCGCGTCCGGATCGGCTCGAGCAGCTCCTGCAGAATTTCTTCCAGTCGCCGCTTGAGCGGCACGTCGCCCAACCCGCCGCGCCGGTAGTGCGCCTTGAGCTCCTCTACTTCCGCGCGGTCGGGGTCGAAGGCGTCGAGATAGGCAAACACCACGTTGCCTTCCACCTTGCCCGGATCGCTGGCCCGCGCGTGCCCCGGATCGGTGAACATCGCGCGGACGCCGGCGCGGATTTCATCGGGTGAGGCAGACAACGCGATCGCGTTGCCCAGCGATTTGCTCGCCTTGCGGCCGTCGATTCCCGGCAGCCGCGGCGTTTCCGAGAGCAGGGCGCGGCATTCCGGCACCACCTCGCGACCGGCCAGATGGGCCAGCCGCCGAATGATCTCATTGGTCTGCTCGATCATCGGAAGCTGGTCCTCGCCAACCGGCACCAGAGTGGCGCGGACCGCGGTGATGTCGGCCGCCTGGCTGACCGGGTACGTCAGGAATCCCGCCGGCAGCGCGCGGTCGAATCCGCGCTGGCTGATTTCGGCGCGTACCGTAGGATTCCTCTCCAACCGCGCCACCGTCACCAGATTCAGGTAGAGCAGGGTGAGTTCGGCCAGCTCGGGGATCCCCGACTGGACCGCAATCGTGGTCAGGGCCGGATCGATCCCGACCGCCAGGTAGTCCAGCGCCAGCTGGTGGACGTGGCCCCGAACATCCGCCGGGCGGCCGCTGTTATCGGTCAGCGCCTGGAGATCGGCGATCAGAATGGTCTGCCGGTGCTGGTGCTGGAGAGCCACCCGATTCCGGAGCGAGCCGGCAAAATGACCCAGATGCAGGGGCCCGGTGGGACGGTCCCCGGTCAGGATGACCTCGCCCCCAGCGGGGGTGGCGGACGGCGTGCTCATGAGGGGAGAATAACCCCTTGACCTTGTAGCATGGTACAGGGTGTATCGTGGTGGTCGAGTGGTTGGGGAACGTGCAGAACTGGAGCTGAAGGTTATGGAACGGGATTGCTGTGGATGGCAGAGCTGGTTCGAGATGGCTGGCCTGGACCGGTGCGGCCGCCGGCCGGCGGAGGGCGCGGCTGCGGCGCCGGCCCGGCGCCGCTGGGGATGGAGCCCGGGCCGGTTCTTCCGCCAGTTGAGAACGCGCCGCCCAATGTATCGCACAGGAGGTCGATAATGGCTGTCGCAACCGCCCGGAAGACGATGACCATCGGTGAATTGGCCCGCCGGGCCGGCGTGGGGGTGCAGACCGTCCGCTACTACGAGCGCCGTCAGCTGCTGCCCGAAGCGCCCCGCCGCGCGTCGGGATACCGCGAATTCACCGGCATGGCCCTGGACCGGCTTCGGTTCATCAAGCGGGCCCAGGAGCTCGGCTTCACACTGGCCGAAATCGCGGACCTCCTGGCGCTCCGGCTGGATCCCACGACTACCGCGGCAGATGTGAAGGCCGCTGCGGAGGCCAAGATCGAGCAGATCGACGCCAAGATTCACGACCTCGAGCGGATCAGGCACGCGCTCGGTCACCTCGCGGGCGAGTGCCACGCGCAGGGGCATCTCACGTCCGACTGCCCGCTGCTCGAGGCGCTGGGCCCGCTTCACGAACCTGCAACCAGTGAGTGAGACAATACCATGACCACAACTACCCAGGACTGGGACTGCAGTAATACGGTGCACGAGATCATCACCCGCGCGCCGGCCACCAAGGCAGTGTTCCAGCGCTATGGGGTGGACACCTGTTGCGGCAGTCACGTCAGCGTCGAGGAAGCCGCCCGCCGCGACAATCTCGACAGCAATCGTCTTTGCAACGAGCTGCGCGCCGCCGCGGCGGGGGAGTGCTCGGTCGAATGAGCCGGCAGCCGCTCACTGCGGAACGGATTCAGGAAGTCCTCCGCGAGGTGCGCTACCCGGGACTGAACCGCGATCTGGTTTCGTTCGGGATGGTAGACCATGTGAGCGTGTGCGATGATCGCGTAAAGGTGCGGCTGGCGCTGGTCAGCCACGATCCAGCCGTTCCCGAGCGGCTTCGGGCCGACATCACATCGGCGCTGGAGCCGCTCGGTGCTCTTTCGGTCGCGATAGAAATCGTGGCGCCCTCCGCGGCGGCGAAGCCGGCCGCGCGCGGCACTCCCGATCCGTGGGCCGACCAGGTACGGTTGGCGGCGGTGCGGCACGTGGTAGCGGTGGGAGCGGGGAAGGGTGGCGTCGGCAAGAGCACCGTTGCCATCAACCTGGCGCTGGTGCTGGCGCGCGAGGGGCTTCGCACCGGGCTGCTCGACGCCGACATCTACGGACCCAGTCTCCCGATTCTGCTGGGAATCGAGGACGGCGCCCAGCGTGTCCGGATGTCGCCCGATAAGCACATCCTGCCGCTCGAGGTGCACGGTCTCCCGCTGATCAGCTTCGGTTTCTTCCTGGGCGAACAGTCGCCGGCCATCTGGCGCGGACCGATGGTGTCAAAGGCCGTGAAGCAGTTTGCCCGCGGCGTCGCCTGGCCTGAGCTCGATGTGCTGATCGTGGACCTGCCGCCCGGTACCGGCGACATCCCGCTGAGTCTGGCGCAGGCCATCGTGCTTTCCGGCGCGGTGGTAGTGACCCAACCCGCCCGCGTTGCGGTAAGCGAGGCGCGCAAGGCCGCCGGAATGTTCCGGTCGCTGGAAGTCCCGGTGCTTGGCGTGGTAGAGAACATGGCGGGTGCGTTCGGCCGCGGTGGCGGAGTTCGCGCTGCGGTTGAACTCGATGTCCCGTTCCTCGGCGCGGTGCCGTTCGATACCGCGATGGTCGGCGAGGGCGACGCCGGATCGCCAACGGCACTGCTGCGGCCGGAGAGCGAAGCGGGACGCGCCTTCGCCGCAATCGGCCGCAACGTCGCCGCGGCGCTGGGGTGGCAGCCGGCGGGCGCCGCGGCTTCGGCGGCGTCATGACCGCTCCCGGCGGGCTCGCTCCCGCAACCGGTTCGATTCGGCTGGCGGCGCAGCATTTCGCAGCGTCGGCGATCTATCTCTTGGCGGGGACGATCGGACTGGTCTGGATCGCGCCGGAGCTGGCGCGCGGTCAGTACATCTCGCCCCATGTCGCCGGGATCACCCACCTCTTTACTCTCGGTTGGCTCACCACCACCATCTTCGGCGCGCTCTGCCAATTGCTGCCGGTGGCGCTGGGATCCCCGCTGCCGTGGCCGAGACTGGCCGACCTCGGATTCTGGGTGTATGCGCCGGGGGTCGCGGTGTTCGCGTTCGGCGTCGCCACGGAAAATCCGGTGATCCGGATGATCGGCGTGCTGCTGGTGGCAGTCGGCATTCTGGTGATCGTGAGCAACCTCGCCGCCGGGCTGATTCGCGCCACCCGCCGCGATGTCACCTGGGCCGCCGTCGCAATCGCGCTCACCTTCCTTCTGTCGACGCTCGCACTGGGACTCGTCCTGGTCCACAACCTGGAAACCGGGTTCGTCGCTGCCGCGCGCCTTCGGGTGCTCGCGACCCATCTGCACGTGGCGCTGGTCGGGTGGATCCTGGTCATGATCGTCGGGGTGTCGCATCGGCTCCTGCCGATGTTTCTGCTGGCCCACGGCGGCGATACTCGCTGGACACGCCCCGCGCTGGCACTGCTCGCCAGCGGTGTCGTGGTGCTCGCCACCGGATTGCTGGCGGCGCAGGCAGTGGCGAGCTGGCTCGGGCTGATCCTGATCGAAGGCGGCATCTGCTGTTTCCTGCGGCAGGCGTACGCGTTCTATCGCGTCCGGGTTCGCCGGAAGCTCGACGCAGGACTGCGCTTCGCCGCCACCGCACTCGCCTTTCTTCTGGTGACGGCGGGCTTGGCGCCGGCGGTGTTGGCGATTGGCGCCGCCCACCCACACCTGGCGGTGATCTATCTCGTGACCGGCCTGCTGGGCGGGATTGTGCTCTACGTGGTCGGCTTCTTCTACAAGATCGTGCCGCTCCTCGCGTGGACCGGCCGGTTCCGCGGAAGAATGGGCAAAGGCCCGGTGCCGACGGTGGCGCAGATGTACTCCGCCCGACTGGCGTACGGTCAGCTGGGTGCGATGGCGATCGGGGTGATCGCTCTCGCAGCCGGCATTGCGATTGGGCAGGTGCACGTGGTCCGCTGCGGCGCGGTGCTGTATCTGATCGGCTTGGGCATCTTCATGCTGCAGCTTCTCGGGATCGCCTTTGGGCGGGTGCTTCCAGCAGCGGCGCCGATGAGCGCCGGCGGAGCGGCATGATGCCGGACACGCGCCCCGTCTCGCTTCACGATCGGGTCAGTGATGTGCTGGCGCGGGATGAATCTCTGGTCGAGACGTTCGTCCGCCAGGCGCCTCACTTCGCCAAGCTCCGCAATCGTGCCATGCGCCGAATCATGGCGCGGCTCATCACGGTGGAGCAGGCGGCCCAGACCGCCGGTGTGAACCCTGCCAGGCTGGTAGCGGAACTCAACGCGGCGCTCGGTATCGCGACGGCACAACCGGAACCGCCCGCACCGTCGGGCGGCAGCGCTCTCGCCGAACCACCGGCGCCGGATCTGCCCACCGACGCAAAATTCGTCGAGCTGGATGTTCGCGAAGATCTCCGCTCGGGCCGTGAGCCGTTTTCGCGGATCATGGCCGCGGTTGGCGCGCTCCAGCCGGGCGAAGTTCTCCGCCTTCGTGCCATCTTCGAACCGGTGCCGCTCTACAGCGTGCTGCGGCGACGCGGCATGGTTCACCGGGTGGAGCGCGGCGAACCCGACGACTGGACGATCTGCTTCTGGCATGCCGCGGCCGGATCCACTCCTGAGCCGGAATCGGCCTCGCCCGCTGAAGCACCTCCGCTCGAGCAGCCCGATCCCCCAGATGTCGTGCGCCTCGACGTGCGCGGTCTCGAGCCGCCCGAGCCGATGATGCGCACGCTCACCGCGCTGGAGACTCTTCCGGCCGGGCACACGCTGCTCCACATCAACGTCCGGGTGCCCCAGTTCCTCCTTCCGATTCTGGTGGAGCGGGGGTTCGTCTGCGAAGTCGACGAACAGCCGGACCGCGTGCTGGTAAGAATCCGGCACGCCCATGCATCACCATCAACTCACAAGTAAGGAGTCATCTCGCAATGGCGGTTCAGCCGATGGAACTCGATGTCCGTCCGATTCCTCCTCGCGATAAGCACCCGACCATCTTTCAGACGCTCGATCGTCTCGCCGCCGGCGAATCGCTGATCCTGGTGAACGACCACGATCCGGCGCCGTTGCGCTACCAGCTCCTGGCCGAGCGGCCGGACGCGTTCGACTGGGCGTATGAAGCGCAGGGCCCCGAGGTCTGGCGGGTGCGCATTTCCAGGCGGTAGTCCACCATGAGCGAGGATCGGATCGACGCGCTGCGGCAGGCGTTGAGCAGTGTGATCGACCCCGAGATCGGGCTCGACATCATTACGCTCGGGCTGGTGTACGATCTCGACATCGAAGGCAACGTGGCGCTGGTGACCCATACGCTCACCACGCCAGGTTGCCCGATGGAGAAGATCATCACCGATGGAATCAGGAAAGCCGGGTTGATGGTGGACGGGGTGGAGCGGGTACAGACGCATCTGGTGTGGGATCCTGCCTGGCATCCGGGGATGATCCGCCCCGGGGCCTGGGGTTGATTAGATTCAGCCATCCCGTTCCTGGCAGCCGCTGTCTCGTCCCAACCCCGGAGGCCTTGGTTTGACTACGCAACCGCTGGCCCTTCTCCTCCTCTCGGCCCTCATTGCCACCCCCGCCGCCGCCCAGACTCGTGCCGCACCCTGGCTCGACTCGGCGGCGGCAGTCGATTCAGGCCGCCCCACGCCGGGGCCGGTGTACGAAACCGCCGGGTTCAGCCGTGCGGTGGAGCGCGGCACCCGCACCCGGACCGGCCGCCCCGGTCCCAGCAACTGGGTGCAGCACGCACGTTATCGGATCGACGCGTCGCTCGATGTGGTGAAGGCGCGCCTCACCGGGCACGAGCAGGTGATCTATCTCAATCATTCGCCCGACACCCTGCGGCGGGTGGCGGTGTATCTCCGCCAGAACCTGTTCGCGCCGGGAAGCCCGCGGCGCGACCCAGTGCCGATCACCGGCGGAATGACGCTTTCGCGGGTGGCGGCATCGGGGCAGGTGCTGCAGCCGATTCAGCGAACTCGGGGCCGGCGCACTGCGCCGCCGCCGGGCTATCGGGTAGACGGTACGGTGATGTGGATTCAGCTTCCCCATCCGCTTCTCCCGGGCGACAGTCTGCCGCTCGAATTCGGCTGGTCGTACACGCCGGCGCCTTCGCCGTCGGATGGCCGTGAGGGGCGGGAAGACCATCTCTTCTTCATGGGCTACTGGTATCCGCAGCTCGCGGTATACAACGATGTCGACGGGTGGGTCACCGATCCCTACCTGAGCGGCGCCGAGTTCTACATGGACCCCGCCGACTACGACGTGCGGATTACGCTGCCGCACGGCTGGCCGGTGGGCGCTACCGGCACGCTGCAGAATCCCGACTCAGTGTTCACCCGCCAGACCCGCGATCGTCTCGCCGCGGCTCGGCGGAGCCGGACCACCGTGGTTCATCTGATCGGCCCCGGAGGACAGGGCGCCGCGGATGCGCTCGCGGGCAAGGGCAACGTCACCTGGCATTTCATCGCCCCGCAGGTTCGCGATTTCGCCTGGGGAACCAGCGACCGCTATGCCTGGGATGCGATCGCCGCGTTCGTTCCCGATTCGGCGCGCGGCACGGTCGACACTGTGATGATCAACAGCTTTTTCCGCAACAATCCCAACGCGGCGGCCTGGGCCGTTGGCGGCGCCCGGTACACCCGGGATGCGATCGAACAGATGTCGGCCTATCTCTGGCCGTATCCATATCCGCAGATGACCTCGATGGAAGGCGTGCTTCGGGGCGGTGGGATGGAATATCCCATGATGACCCTGATGCAGCCCTGGGCCGACACGCTCTCGCTGGCCGGCGACCTGATGCACGAGACCGGTCACATGTGGTTCCCAATGCAGGTCGGATCCAA
>DASSTY010000018.1:0-2424 GCA_035707585.1 Gemmatimonadales bacterium | reverse complement strand
CGCCGAGGGGGCCGTCCAGGCCGAGCCGAGTGGCCCATTCCTGGGAACCCCACGCCTGAATGTTGGAGAGCACCTGCGCCGCGAACGCCTCGTGAATCTCCAACAGTCCCAGTTCGTTCCAGGTGATTCCCGCTCGCTTGAGCGCTCGTGGCACGGCGATGGCCGGGCCCTGAAGCAGCTGCCAACCGGGATCCACCGCGGCCACGGCATAGCTGCGGACGTACGCCAGCGGCTCGTACCCTAACGCGCGGGCCTTTTCTTCGGACATGACGAGCACCGCCGCGGCGCCATCGGTGAGCGGCGAGGAATTTCCGGCGGTGACCGAGCCATACTTTCGATCAAACACCGGCTTCAGCCTGGCCAGTGCTTCCATCGAGGTATCGGGGCGGATTCCGTTGTCGCTGGTGATCACCTCATCGAAGTTCCGGCCGCCGAACCAGGGTGCGATTTCGGCGGTGAGCCGGCCATCGGCGGTGCCGGCCGCGGCGCGCATATGGCTCCGGAGCGCCACCTCGTCCTGCGCTTCGCGGGTGATTCCGTTTTCCTTGGCCATTTTTTCGGCCGACTGCCCCATCGTTTCGCCGGTCGAAGGTTCCGCGATCGCTGGCGTAATCGGAATCAGGTCGCGCGGCCGGACCCGGCCCAGCACCGAGAGCCGCTGGGTGAGCTTGCGCGCCCGGCTGGCATCCACCAATAGTTGGCTGAACCGTTTGGAATGCAGCACCGGAATGTCGGAGAGCGACTCGACCCCGCCGGCCAGGATCACGTCGGCGTGACCGAGAACGATCTGGTCGGCTGCATTGGCGACGGCCTGCGCCGCCGAAGAACAGGCCCGGTTCAGGCTGTAGGCGGGGACACTGGGCGGGAACTGGGGAAGCAGGCTGACTTCGCGTGCTACATTCGGTGTGAGCACCGAGGTCACCACCTGCCCAAAGATGACCTGGTCTACTTGATGGCCATCCAGCTCGGCGCGGTAGAGCAGCTCGCGGGCGGCGTGACGAGCCAGCGCCACGGCGGGCGTGTTCCGGAATACCGTTCCGCTCTTGGCGAACGGCGTCCGGATCCCCGCGACGATGGCAGCTCGGCGCCCTGGCCGACTCTCGAGCATAGACTCCCCGGTGTGGTCGCGGTTACCGTTCGGGCCGGCGTGCCGCGATGCTGGCGACTGCTCGCCAGCGCTCATCGCCCACCGGTTCCAGCACCTCGCGTCCGTGAAGGATTTCGAGCGGCTGTACCAGCCGGGCCAGTTCACCCGGATGGAGAAGCTGGTCCGGATCAGTGGGCCCCCAGCCCAGTTCGCGCTGGGCCTCGAGGTGCGCTTCAGCCAGCAATACACCACCCGGAGCGACGTGCTCCAGAATCCAGGGCATCCGAGACCGGTTGAGATAATTGAACAGCAGAACGACTTCGAAACAGCCCAGTGGCTCCGCCGTCTCCGCCAGATTGGCGATTCGCCATTCGACCGTGACGCCGAGCTGCTGGGCCAGCGCCTGCCCCTGGTCCACCGTCGCCTGGTCGGGCGCCACCAGCGTCGTGTGCGCGCCGAGCTGGGCTGCGGCCCAGCCATGACGTCCCTTCCCGGCGACGAAATCGAGTACCCGGGCACCCGGCCCGATCAGCCCGGCGTGCCAGGCGAACCAGGTGCTCGGGCGGGGGATTTCGGGAGCAGTCACGGTCACCTCGGGCGATCCTCCCGGCGCGCCGACATCAGCCAGTTGCAGGCCGAGCCGGTGGACCTGCTGGTCATCGGAGGCGGCATCGTCGGAGCCGGTGTGGCCCGGGATGCCGCCATGCGTGGACTGCGAACCGCGTTAGTGGAGCAGCGCGATCTCGCCTGGGGCACCAGTTCGCGCTCGAGCCGGCTGATTCACGGCGGGCTCCGCTATCTGGAGCAGGGCCGCATCCGGCTGGTCCTCGAAGCGCTCAGGGAACGCGGAGTTCTCCTCCGGATCGCGCCTCACCTGGTCTGGCCCCTCTCGTTCACCGTGCCGGTACAGCGCGGCGGCCATTTCTCCCGCTGGCAACTGGCCGTCGGTCTTACGCTGTACGACCTGCTGACACTGCTTCGGAATGTGCCCCGCCACCGGATGCTGGGCAAGCGCGGCGTCCTCGAAGCCGAGCCGGCGCTCCGGGAGCGCGGGCTGGTGGGAGGCGCGCGGTACTGGGATGCCCAGTGCGACGACGCCCGTCTGGTCATCGCCACCGCCCGCTCCGCCATGCACCACGGCGCGCTGATCGGCACCTACATCACCGTACGTGCCCTGGCCACCGAACGGGGTCGGGTGGTGGGGGCGATGGTGGAGGATACCCGCACCGGCGAACGCGGTGTGATCCAGGCCGGCGTCGTGGTAAATGCGACCGGTCCATGGACCGACCGGCTCCGGGCATTGGAGCATCCCGGCACCCCGCCGTTGCTCCGGGTTA
>DASSTY010000017.1:0-3013 GCA_035707585.1 Gemmatimonadales bacterium | reverse complement strand
GGGCGGTCCGGCGGCGGTCCGGTGCGCCAACCCGAATACGGTCGCTGCGATTACCGCTGCGCCACCCACGGCGATGAGCCGCCGCCGGCGCCGGATCCGCGCTCGGTCGGCGCTCGGGCCGGAAACGGCAAGCGCCCGGCGGAGTTCGTCGGCGGTTTGCCACCGATCGGACGGGAGCTTTTCGAGCGCCCGCATTACCGCCAGGGCTATTTGCGGCGGGCAATCAGGCCGGGCGCGCTCCACCGGCACTGGCCGTTCCGAGAGGTGCTTCGAAACCACGACCCTGCCCGGCCCGGTAAACGGCGGCTTTCCCGCCAGCATTTCGTAGGCAACGATACCGAGCGCATAGAGATCGCTTCGGTGATCGATGTCTTCGCCGGCCGCCTGCTCCGGGCTCATGTAGACCGGAGTACCGACCGCAACTCCTTCCCCTGTTGTAGTCGGCTGATCGCCGCCTACCACTGCCCTGGCAATGCCGAAATCGGCCAGCAGCGCCCGGCCGTCGGTCGCATCGAGGAGCACGTTTTCCGGTTTGACGTCGCGATGGACGAACCCCGCCGCGCCGGCTGCCTGCAATGCGGCTGCGACATCATCGAGGATCCGGGCTGCTTCGGCGGTGGCGAGGCGGCCCTCGCGATTGAGCCGCTGCCGGAGCGATTCGCCGGGGACCGCGTCCATTACGTAATAGAGGAGACCATCGGGGGTGCTACCGGCGGCATGGACCGCCACGATGCTGGGGTGCCGCAGCCGGGCGATCATCCTCGCCTCGGCCAGGAAGCGGCGGGCAATCGATTCGTGGGCCGCGAGTTCCGGGTGGACCACCTTGATGGCGACGCTCCGGTCCAGCGCGGTATCCACCGCCAGGTAGACCACTCCCATGCCGCCGCGTCCCAGCTCGCGCTCGAACCGGTACTGAGGTCCGAGAGCCGCCTGAAGGCGCTGGAGGAGTTCGGCTGAAGAAATGGTCATGGAGGACAATCTACCATTCGCGCCCGGCGGAGCCAGACCACTTCCCTTAGATGCACGTCGCGCTAAAAGGGTTGTCTCCGGCTTTGGCGGCCCGCCATCTGACTTGAACCGCGGTTGAGCCGGCTGCCCTATCCTCTCGACATATCATTACGGGAGGAATCGATGGTGGTGACAGCGAGCGGGCCGCGGCCAACCGTAGCGGCGGTGCTCCAGCCGGGCGAGCGCACACGGGTGGAGGCGGCCGGCAACGGCTGCTTCGCCGTGGTCTATCGGGAGTCGATCCCGGAAGCGGTACGGGTAGTGCGCGAACGGACGGTGGATGCGGTGCTGTTGAGCGTTCACCAGTGCGGCCCCGAGCAGGTAGAAAGCCTGGTGCACCTGGTGCGGGAGTTTCCCGGCATTCCTACCGTTGCGCTCGTTTCCCGCCACAGCCCCGACGCCAGTGAAATGCTGCTCCGGCTCGGAGCCAGCGGAGTTCGCCAGGTGGTGGACGTCAGCTCCCCTCTGGGCTGGCACCGGCTTCGGCAACTGGTAGGAGAGCCCGCCACTCGAGCAGTCGCCCGGATTCAGGGCCCGGTACTGGCCGCGCTGCACCCGCTCCCGCCCGATGCTCGGCTCTTCCTCGAGGTGCTGATCCGCCTGGCGCCCGAGACACCCACCGTGCGCCAACTCGCATCCCATCTGGGAGTGCGGCCGAGCACGTTGATGTCGCGCTTCGGTCGAGCCCAGCTGCCCAGCCCCAAAAACTATTTGGCGGCAGTGCGGCTGCTGCATGCCGCCTGGCTGTTCGAAGGCGGCGGAATGAGCGTCGCCGACGTGGCGTACCGCCTGGAATATTCGTCGCCGCAAAGCTTCGGCCGCCACGTTCGCGCCATGATCGGGATTACCTCCACCGAGTTTCGCCGGCGCTTTCCCTTCCCCGCTGCCCTGGCCCGATTCCTCGACCTGATGATCATCCCCTATTGCGACGTCTGGAGAGAATTCCGCCCGCTGGCCGGCTCAACTACTGCGCCGGCACAAAGTACAGGTCCTGATAGTCGTAGCTGAAATCGGTCTGCGGGTCCACCGGGAGCATGGTGAAATGGTCGATGCTGCCGTCGGGCTTGAGGGCGAACGTCACGAAGGCGTCGGGCAGCTCGGTATTCTTCCAGTGCGCCACGAAGGTGTCGTACTGCCAATGCTCCAGCTCACCGGTATACGCGGTGGCAGAACTGAACTGGAAAACCAGCTTGCCGTTCTGCTGGTCGATCGTAGCGCCGCCCATCCACCGATCGGTGTACTTGCCGGCGTACTTCTGCAGCGGGAGCGATGGCCCGACGCTGGCTGCCCGCGAGGTCTGGGCCTTCGATACCGACGCGTTCGCCTCGGAGTCGGCGCGGGCATTTATCGTCCTGATCGCCGTGACATAGTCGAACTCGGGCGCGCCCAGGTAGTAGTCCACGATTCGATCGGCGATCGCCGTTGCCGCGCTGCTCTCTCCATTGGTGAGAACCACCACGCCCAGTTTGATGTCCGGCACCAGGTAGGTCTGTGAGATCATCCCGGCCAGGCCGCCGCTGTGGTGGACGATCTTGTGACCGCGGTAGTCATCGAGAAACCATCCCAGCCCATACGCTCTGAAATTGGGCCGAAGATGCCGCAGCTCCGGCGCGCCGGAACCCACCTGAATGATCGTGGTCGGCGCCCACATTTCGCGGGTTGCGCGGGCATCCCACAGCCGCGAATCGCCGACTCGGCCGCTGTCGAGCTGAGCCCGGATCCAATGCGAGAGATCGCTGACGCTGCTGACGATGCCGCCGGCCGGTGCGGTGTTGTCGACGGTGTCGTAGGAGACCCGAACCATCCGGCCGTGCGAGTGATGATACGGCAGCGCCACGTTGTCGCCCGGCTTGTAGTCGGTGATGCTGGTACGGCTCTCGGTCATTCCGAGCGGCCGGAAGATCTGCTGCGGGATAAAATCGTCCCACCGCTCCCCGGCTACCGCGCCGAGCAGCTCGCCCGCTACCACGAACAGCACGTTGTCGTAGGCGTAATGGCTGCGAAA
>DASSTY010000016.1:0-3524 GCA_035707585.1 Gemmatimonadales bacterium | reverse complement strand
CGACCGATGACCACGCCCCAGGCCCCACGACCCACGACCCACGTCCCACGACCGATGACCACGCCCCAGGCCCCACGACCCACGACCCACGTCCCACGACCCACGACTAACGAGCTAGCGACTAACCCCTAGCGACTAGCGACTACCGACCCGTTTCACGTGAAACACTCCCCACAGTTACCAGATCGCGGGCCACACCTTATATTGATTGACCTCCTGCGCGTGGCATTACGCCTCCGACGGACTTCTCTCGCAACTACATGTGAATCAAGTAGTTATGGGTATTTATGGCTCGCATTATCGCGATCGCTAACCAGAAGGGCGGCGTCGGTAAGACCACCACCGCGGTCAATCTGGCCGCCTCGCTGGCCATTGCCGAACGCCGAACCCTCCTCGTCGATGCCGACCCCCAGGGCAACGCCACCAGCGGCGTGGGCCTCGACAAGGAGCAGGTCTCGCTCTCGCTCTACGACGCGATGATCGGCGCCGCTCCGATCGGCGATATCATCGTTCGCGACGCGGCCATGCCGAGACTCGATGCCGCGCCCGCCACTCAGGATCTCGCCGGCGCCGAAGTGGAACTGGTGGATCGCCCCGGTCGCGAAGCGATGCTGCGCGATGCCCTCGCACCGGTGCGCGACGACTACGACTTCATTCTGGTAGACTGCCCTCCATCGCTCGGCCTGATTACGCTCAACGTGCTGGCCGCCGCCGATGCCGTGCTGATTCCGATTCAGTGCGAGTATTACGCGCTCGAAGGCATCTCACAGCTCCTCAACACCATTCGTCTGGTACAGCAGAATTTCAATCCCGATCTCGCCATCCATGGTGTGCTGCTCACCATGTATGACTCGCGGCTGAATCTCTGCCGGCAGGTGGCGGCCGATGCCAAGGAATATTTCGGCGCGAAGGTTTTTCGCACGGCAATTCCTCGGAACGTTCGCCTGGCCGAAGCACCCAGCTTTGGCAAGCCGATTCTCCTCTACGATGTGCAGTCAGTCGGGGCGCGGAGCTATCTCGCGGTGGGACAGGAAATGATCCAACGCGCGCAACGTGGTATCGCGGAGCAGGGCGGCGCTGCGCTTCCGGCGGGTGAGCCGCCGGTGGTCGAGCCGGCGCGCGAGGCGGCATCATGACCGAGCGCCGATTGGGACGGGGACTCGAAGCGCTGCTCGGTCCGGTGTCGCGGCAGGAAGCCGAAGCAAGCGGCGCGCTGCGCGAACTGCCGGTCAAGTCGGTGCGGCCCAATCCGTATCAACCGCGCACCCAGTTCGATCCCGATGCGTTGAGTGAACTGGTCGCCTCGATTGAAAGTTCGGGTCTGCTGCAACCGGTAGTGGTTCGCGCGCACAACGGCACCTATGAACTGATCGCCGGCGAGCGCCGCCTCCGCGCTGTGCAGCAGCTCGGCTGGCCCACGATTCCGGCCGTTGTAAAGGATGTCGACGATCGCACTCTCCTGACGCTCGCGCTGATTGAAAATCTTCAGCGTCATGATCTCTCCGCCATCGACCAAGCGCTCGGCTATCAGCGGTTGATCGACGAATTTCACGTTCCCCAGAGCGAAGTGGCGCGGATGGTTGGAAAGCATCGCGCCACGATCTCCAATCTGCTGCGGCTGCTCAAGCTGCCCCAGAAAGTTCAGCAGCTGGTACAGCGGCGCGCATTGAGTGAAGGGCACGCCCGGGCGCTGCTGGCGCTCACCAGCCCCGCGGAGATTTCCCGGCTGGCCGATGAAACGGTGCAGCATGGCTGGTCGGTGCGCGATCTCGAAGCGCGGGTTCGCGGTGAAACCATTCCTTCGGCAGCCGGAGCGACTCCGCTTGCCGGCACGCGGCGCCGGCCCCGGCCCGAAGCACCGCGCACACTGACCGCCGACCAGCGTCGAGTCGAAGACGCGCTCCGCAAGCGGCTGGGAACCGATGTGCGCGTCACGATGCGTCGCCGGGGCCGCGGTATGGTCAGCATCAGCTATTACTCGAACGACGATCTCGCCCGTTTGCTCGAGCTGATTCTCGGCGAGCCGTTCGGCGGCTGACGTGGCGGGCCGATCGGTCACGTTCATCATCCATGGCGATGATGCCAGGAATGCACGCAGCATCCGTCTCCCCGTATGGCTGCTGCGACTGAGCGTAGTGGTGGGTGGGCTGGCGGTGCTGCTCCTGCTCGCCGGCTTCGTGGCCCTGACTCCGCTGCTGCGCACCGCGGCGCGAGTCCCGGGACTGGAACGTGATGTGAGCCGGCTGCAGCAGGAGAATCGTCAGGTACAGCAGCTCGCCTCCGCGCTGGCGCGGGCCGAGGCACGTTACAGCCAGATCCGGCAGATGATGGGCGGTGACGTGGTGCCGCCGAGGGTGGGAGCACCGGTCTTGCCGACGGCGCCGGCGATCATCGTGCCGGCGAGCATGCCGACCCGCCTGCCCGACCGGCCCAAGCTGTGGCCGCTGGAAGACCATGGGTATCTCACCCGTGGCCAGGTACGCAGCGGTGGCGAAGATGAGGCGCACCCTGGAATCGATATCGCAGTGCCCATCGGCAGTGCGGTACTGGCCTCCGGCAGTGGAACGGTGCTCCGTACCGGAACCGATTCGGAATACGGACACTTCGTTCTGCTGCAGCATGCCGATGGGTTTGAAACGATGTATGGCCACCTTTCCCGTGCCGTAGTCGCCCTGGGCGACACGGTCGTGGCCGGCCAGGTAATTGGTCAGAGCGGGAACAGCGGGCGCTCCACTGCGCCGCACCTGCATTTCGAGATTCGGCGAAATGGAGTATCCCTCGACCCCCTGACGATAGTGAAGGAGGCTCACTGATGGCGATCTTTTCTGGCAACCAGCCCAACAACAAGCCCGACACCCCGACGGCAGCCCCGAGCCCGCCGCCAACCCGCCGCCGGACCGACGGCGTGCCCCTCTCGATCGTGGCGCAGGACATGACCGTGATCGGCGACATGGAAACCGAAGGCGTCGTCAAGATCGAGGGCAAGGTCCGCGGCAGCATCAAGGGCGCATCCCAGGTGTTCGTGGCGGAGGGTGCCCGGGTCGAGGGAGACATCCAGGTCCGTGAGGCGGTGATCGGCGGTGAAGTCCACGGCGGCATCCACGCGCAGGAGCGGGTGGAACTCCAGCCCACCGCGGTGGTCCATGGCGACATCGCTACCCCCAGGATTGCGATCCTCGAAGGCGGCCGGCTCACCGGCCAGGTGAAGATGGACTCCAAGGCGACCAGCCAGCCGACGCCGCCATCGGCGCCGCGGAAGAGTCAGCCATCATCGCCGTCCTCTACCCCGATGGGAGCGCTGGTTTCTCCACAATAACGGTTGATAAGAACCCAAATCTGTGGAAATACGCCACTTGGCCATCAAACCTTCGGTACGGTATCAAGTCGGGAAGCTGATATCGGTAGCGCTGTCTGTTATCTGCTCCATTGCTGTCGCAATGGTGTTATCTGGATGCGGGCAGCGCGAGCCGTCGGGAGGTGGCCAATCACACGGGACTGATTCGCTCCGGGTCGGGCTCATCACG
>DASSTY010000015.1:0-5164 GCA_035707585.1 Gemmatimonadales bacterium | reverse complement strand
TCGTTCGTCGATGGCGCGGCCCTCCGCCTTGGCGGTGTCGATTTCGCGTTCGGGCACACCGGCGGCGGCATCTTCCGGGGTGAAGATGATGGAGCCCAGCCGCCCGATGGCCTCATCGGGGCGCCAGCCGAAGAGATGCTCGGCGCCGGTGTTCCAGGTTTCGATGACTCCCGAGTCGTCCATCGTGATCACCCCGAACTCGACCGCGCTCTCTACCAGCAGGCGAAATCGGGCGTCGGTTACCGACCGGGCCACGCCATCATCCTCCGGATCAAACGGCGCCGGTCACTGCGCCATTGCCGTCGCATCGATATTGATCACCCGCTCGGCCAGATCGCTGAGGAGGTGGTCGGTTTCTCCTTCGTTGTCGAGCGTCTGCTGCAGGAGATCGGCATGGTCGTCATGCCCCAGCAGTTCGGCCCAGGTGCGGAGCGTGCCGTAGCCCGCCATCTCGTAATGCTCGACGCGCTGCGCCGCCGAAATCAGGCCGGCGTCGAGTACATCCTGCTCGGGCTTTTCCTTGATGAGCTCGGAACCCTCGCGGATGATGCCTTCCATTCCGACGCACTTCTTGCCCTTGGGAGAGATGCCGAGATCCCGGCAGATGCGTTCGAGCCGTTTGACGTGCTGCTGGGTCTGCTTTTCGTGGGTGGTGAAGGCGCGCTTGAGATCCTTATGGCCGGCAGCGCGGGTCATCCTGGGCAGGGCCCGCAGAATCTGATTTTCGGCGCTCCAGAGGTCCTTCAGTTCATCCTTGTAGAGCGCAGCCAGGCGATCCATTTCCATGTGGTACCTCCGACAGTAACAGGTAGCACTGGCGATGGTACGTCCCGATCACCATTGGGGCGGTGAGCGCGGTCACCGGCCGTTGTTAATTGGGCAGCTTGTCGGCGGCGGCGCGGACGGCGGCCTGGATGATGGCCAGCGGCGGAACGCCCTCACTGCGGCAGGCGGCGGCATCGGTCTGCGGAGCCGGCAGCACCTCACGCCCGGCCACCAGGATGGTGGGCGACGGATACTTCCTGATGCGGGGCGGGGCGGCGGGATCCTGCTGGTTCCATTCCCGCCAGATCATCGGTAGCTGTTCGAGCGCCAGCGCACCGCGCACGGCGTTGCGGGCATCCTCGACGTGAGGGCAACCGGTGAAATAGACGAGTTCGACATCGACGGGCTGGTTACTGGTCACTGGCGTCCTGCAGCTGCGGAAGAAAAGGCGAGGCGAACGTCGGCAGGCAACTGGAGAAGGACGCAGAAACCGGCGACGGTGTCAAGTGCCGCGGGAGATGGCGAATTGCCGAAGGCGCTGCTAACGTGCGGCATGCTCGGAAGACAACATCCTGGTCCGGGACGCCCAGCCCTCCTGGTGGTGCTGGCGCTGGCGGGCTGCGCCCCGGTCCACCCGCGGAGCGTCCAGCCGGCGCGATCGGGGTTCGCCGGCCGCTGGGATATCTGCCTCACCGCCGAAGCACGGCGGAGCGGTCCGGCGTGCGGGGTCCTTTCAGCAACACCTGACAGCGTGGTACGGGGTTTCTGGACTACCCGATATTTTCGCCTGGAGCAGGACGCTCCGCTCTCCGATCTGCTGGGCCGATCGGGTCCGGTGCCGCGGTTCGGGGTGGCCTATCCGATGGGTGGCGGCCGCTGGGGGATTCGCCTCGGCGTGAATGCGGGTGTCCTTGATGCCCGCGATGGCGACATCTGGACCGACCTGATCATCGACGGCGACTCGGCAGGGGGCGAATGGATCGAACAGCGCGGCGATGGCAGCGCGGCCCGCGGGCGGTTCACTATCAGGGCCGCAGGTCCCCAGCCGTCCAGGCCCTGATGCCCCGCAGCGCCTGCTGACGCTGGCCTCTGCGGTGCCTTGCGTCGGCCTGCACCAATTCGTATCGTTTGATCATTCGGGTCCAAACAATTCGCCGTAGCGCCGCACGGTTCCCTGGAGATTCAGGCTGCCGTGGCCGCCGGTTACTACTCTCGCCCAGCTCTGGATGCATATCGTCGTCTTCGAGGTTGCCGGGCAGCGCTATGCCGTCCCCCTCGCGATCGTGCGGGAGATTTTTCTCGCGACCGCTGTCCAGCCGCTGCTCGAGGGCCCGGCGGTGGTGGAGGGGCTGGTGGATGTCCGCGGGAGCGTCACGCCGGTGGTGAGTCTCCGCCGGCGGCTCGGGCTCGAGCGCAATGAGCGCGATCTCGCTTCCCATTTCATCCGGGTGAATCTGGACGGACGCTCGCTGCTGCTCCGCACCGACCGGGTGGTGGACGTAGTCGAGATCGATCCGGCCGACCTGACCGACGTCGTCGCGTTGGTGCCTCGGCTCGACCATCTGGCCGGCGCCGCACAGCTTCCCGATGGACTGACCGTGATCTGTGACATCGGTGCCTTCCTCAGCGAAGCGGAATCGCTGGCGGTGGACGAACTCCTCCGCGAAGCCGGCGCAATTCCGGGGAACGGCTGATCGGAGTGGCCACCTTTGCCAACCGTGCGGCTGTCACCGCCGCGATCGATCGGCTCACCGCCTGGACTGGGTTGGCATTCCCGGCATCGCGGCATGCCTTCGTGATGCGAGTGCTCGACGAAGCGATGACCGCAGCGGGCGTAGCCGATCCGGCACTCTTCCTGGAACAACTCCAATCAGACCGGGTCCGCCGCGAGGCGCTGATCGCCGAACTGACGGTGGGCGAGACCTACTTCTTCCGGGACCCCGGCCAGTTCGAGCTGCTGAGACGGAAGATCCTTCCCGAGCGAATCTACCGGCGGCACGGCGTGGGGCTTCGTCTGTGGAGCGCCGGGTGCGCTTCGGGAGAAGAGGCCTACTCACTGGCCATCCTGCTGCGCGAAATGGGGCTGGCCGCTTCGGCACAGATCGTGGGTACCGACCTGGCGGAACATCGACTGGCCCGGGCGCGCCGCGGGCGGTACGGTCGATGGTCGCTCCGCGCCATGCCGGATGGGTATACCGCGCGATACTTTCGCCGCAACGGTTCGCGGTTCCATCTGATTCCCGAGATTCGGCACGCGGTTGAATTCACCTACTGCAATCTCGCCGACGGACCGGCGGCGATGCGAGCCGCCGGAATCTACGACATGGACGTCGTGCTCTGTCGCAACGTCCTGATTTACGTCGACGCCCCGCAGTTGGCCGCGGTCGCCGCTGCGCTGCTGAACGCGCTGAACCATGACGGATGGCTGCTGCTCGGTGCGGCAGACCCGCCGCTGTCCGGCCTCGTTCCCTGCGAGTCGGTGGTTACCGAAGCAGGAGTGGCGTATCGGCGGGCGCAGGCGGCCACTCAGCCCGCGATGCCGGCACCGCCGCTGCCGATCACTCCAGTTGTCACTCCGCGGCGAGTCGAACCGATGCGCCAGCCCGCTGGCGATAGACGGTCGGCTGAGCCTCAGCCGGTGAATCCGCCCGCCGCGCCGATCGCCGCTCAGGTTCGAGCGCTGGCGGATGCCGGTCGCCTGGACGAGGCGGGCCGGGCCTGTGCAGCCGCGCTGGAAACCGACCCGACATCGGCGGAGCTGGTCTGTCTCCAGGCGCAGCTCCTCGGTGAAGCGGGCCGCGATCGGGAAGCAGCGATCGCCGCGCAGCAGGCGCTCTATCTGGACCGGCGGCTGGTGCCGGGACACCTGACGCTGGGGTGTGCGCTGAGCCGTGCCGGTGATGTGAGCGGCGCGCGCCGCGCCTTCCGAAATGCCGAGGCGCTGGTGACGGCGCTGCCGGAGTCCGACCCCGTGCCCGGTACCGGTGGTCAGCCGCCGGCGGCACTGCAGGCCCTGATCCGCACCCAACTCCAGCTGCTGGACCGCGCCCGATGAAGCGATCCGGATCGGGCGCCCGCCAATCGGTCGACTGGACCGAACTTCGCCGCCGGCTCTCGGCGGCGGCGGAGCACGCCAACGGCGCCGATTCCGCCGGGGCGGCCGACCAGATCCTGCGCGAACGGGCCCGGCAACTGATGCGGCCGCCCGCGCCGGAGACGCGAGCCGATGAGTTCGAGGCGATCGCCTTCACCATCGGTCGCGAACGCTACGCCCTTCGCTCTGAATCGGTGCTGGCGATCTGCGGCGTTGCAAGACTGACGCCGGTGCCCGGTGCTGCTCCGCCGGTGGCCGGGGTCATGGCGTGGCGGGGCGAAGTACTCACGGTGCTGGACCTCCGACAGCTGCTCTCCGATCCCGCTGCGCCACTGGTCCGGGCGGGCGAGGTGCTGGTGATCGGAGATGCCCGGACCAGTTTCGGGCTGATGATCGACGACCGGCCGGAGCTGCTACAGATCACAACGACTACGTCGCCGTCGCACGGGCCCGGACGCCCGTATCTCAGCGGAGTGACCGGCGACGGACTCCTGATACTCGATATTGCTGCGCTGATCCGCCGACTAACAGAAGGAGGGAACTGGTGACCCGAACGGTGAGCTGGCGCATTGTCGCGGGCTTCTCATTTGTGCTGGGACTGGTGGTGCTGCTCGCCATCGTGGCGGTGGTAGCGCTCCGCGGCGCGGTCCGCGCGTACGGCGCTGCCCTTACCCAGCGTGAGAGCGTGCTTGAGATCGCATTCGTAGCCGAAGCACAGGTGCAGGAGGCGAATCTCAGCTACCTCCGCTATATGCTCGACGGGCAGACGTCGTTCATCGCAGCATCCGACAGCGCGACTCGTGCGGCGCAGGCGAGCCTGGAGCAGGTGCGCGACTCCACCGACTTGCCGGAGACGCGCGCCCTGTGGACCGAGGCGCTGAACCGACTGGCGGACTGGGCTTCGGCGGTTGATTCGTCATCGGTCGCGGTGCGGGCCGGACAGTTCGAGCAGGGCAAGGCGATCTGGCGCGATCGCGCATATCCGGCGTGGGTGAACACTCGTCAGGCGATTCAGGCGGGTGTCACCGCGACCCGCGACCGCACCGCGCGGCTCACGGTGGATGCCCAGCGTGCGGCAGACCGGATGGAAGAAGTACTTCTGGTGACCGCGGTGCTCGCGCTGGTGGTCGGTGCCGCATCGGCCTGGCTGCTGAACCGCGCGGTGAGCGCGCCTCTCCGCGAAACGACCGGCGTGCTGGCATCCAGCGCCGCGGAGATTCTGGCGGCCACCACTCAGCAGGCGGCCGGCGCGACCGAGACTTCGGCGGCGGTGGTGCAAACCTCCACCACGGTCGATGAGGTGGC
>DASSTY010000014.1:0-2494 GCA_035707585.1 Gemmatimonadales bacterium | reverse complement strand
AGTAGCAACCAGACCGGTCGCCAATGTCCGCGGGGTACGGGTGAGCAGCGACACCTCTACGCCGCGGGCGCCGAGCGCCAGCGCCAGTCCCTGACCCATCCGGCCGGCGCCGACGATCGCCACCCGCTCGAGGGTCACGTTCAATGCCCCGACGGTACCTCGGCCGCCAACTGCATCAACTGCTTGGGGCTCTGCGCGCGCCGCAGCAGAGAGACCGCCTGCTGCAGCTGGAGATCGTTGTTCGAGCGCCGGAGGAACTCCGCCTGGCGGCCGAACACGTAGCGGGCGATCTCGTAACTCAACTGCCGCGAGATCAGCGGCGCGGCGCCGTCGAACACTGGGCGGCTCAGCTCCACCCCGCGCTCGGTCAGCTGAGAGTAGATCTGATCCAGCATCTCGGGCGTCACCGTAAAGTCTTCCGACTTGATCGTGCCCTTCCGCTTGGCATCCAGCGCGAACGAGGTAAGCACGTCGCGGTACTTGGGAAGACCATCGCCCAGGGCCCGGGCGAACTGCCGCTCACCCGAAGTGAGTGAATCGCGCCGCACGATGATGTCGGGAACGATTCCACCACCGCCGCGCACCACCCGGCCGGCGTCGGTATGGAAGATCGGCCGCGCCTTGACCGAGGTGTCTTCCTGAATGGCGCTCGAATCGACCAGATCGCCCGCTTCGGCCTGCGCCATCAGGAACTGATCCTGAATATCCTTTGCCACCCGCTGGATGGTGCGGCCGCTCGGCGTATACCAGCGCGCCGTGGTGAGCTTGAGCGCGGTACCCGGTCCCATCGGGAAGAGCGTCTGCACCAGCCCTTTGCCAAACGTCGGCGTTCCGATAATGACCGCACGATCATGATCCTGCAGCGCGCCGGCGATGATCTCCGCGGCGCTGGCGGTGCCTTCGTCTACCAGCACGACGATCGGCATGCTGGGCCAGGTCTGGCGGGCATCGTCGCTGAACGAGCGTGTGGAGCCGGGGGCCCGCCCCCGGGTGGCGACGATCTCCTGCCCCGGATCGAGGAAGAGATCGGCCACGTCTACCCCCTCATTGAGCAGGCCGCCCGGATTGAGCCGCAGGTCGAGGATCATCGTCTTCATCCCCTTGGCCCGCATGCTGGTCACCTGCTGCCGCAGTTCATCGGCCGAAGTTTCGGCCACCGGATTGAGCGAGATGTAGCCGACTCCACCCGGGAAGAGCGTGCCCGCGGGCACCGACTTGATGTGAATCTCCGCCCGGGTCACGTCGAACTTGAGAACGTCGCTCTGGCCGGGGCGGCGCACCATCAGGTGAACGGTGCTGCCCGGCTTGCCGCGCAGCGTGTTGACAGCCTGTTCGTTCTTCCAACCTTCGGTAGATTGGCCATCCACCGCGATGATCTGATCGCCGGTTTCGATCCCGGCTTCTTCGGCCGGTGTATCAGGGAGGGGCGCGACGACAGTGATCCATCCGTTCCGGACATCGATCCGGATGCCCAGCCCGGCGTAGTTTCCCGAGGTCTCTTCGGTCAGCGCCTTGTAGTCATCACCGGTCAGCAGAACGGAATAGGGATCCTTGAGTTCTTCCAGCAGTCCGTTGGCGGCCTTTTCGTACAGCTGATTTTCGCCCAGCGAATCGACGTAGTAGTTGCTGACGTGGGCGAGGACGTCTTCGAACAGCCGGGCCTGATCGTAGACGTTGCCCGTGCTTCGCTGGAGCAGCGCGCCGCCGCTCACGAAGGAGATTGCCGCCACCAGGGCGATCACGCCCCACCGTTGCTTCATACCGACCTCCCAGGCAGGCTGGCCGAAGCTGGCCGGCCGGCAAACGTCTGGGGCGCCGCCTCAGAGAGCGCCGCCCAACTGGCCTCCAGCACCTCGGCCGGAGAGATACTCGCATCAATATGACGGACGCCCGGGCCGGCAGCCGCACGGTAGCAGCCGACCACCCGGGCGTGAAAATCGGCGCTCTCGCGGTCGAGCCGGTCCTGATCCTTGCCGGCTGCCCGCTGTCGCTCCTGACCGACCCCTTCGGGAATATCGAGCACCAGCGTGAGATCCGGCTGGAGCCCGCCGGTGGCTACCCGGTTCACCGACTCGACCACTGCGGGATCGATCCCGCGCCCGGCGCCCTGATAGGCCCGGGTGGAGAGATCGAACCGGTCGGCCAGCACCACCCGCCCCGCTTCCAGCGCCGGGCGGATGACAGTCTCGACCAGATGGGAGCGCGCGGCCGTCATGAACAGCAGTTCGCTGGTGGGCGCAAAGTGGTTGCTTCGATCGAGCAGCGCCTGGCGGATGTGCTCTGCCGCGGGGGTTCCACCGGGCTCGCGCACGGTAACGACATCGATGCCGAGTCGGCGCATCCGTTCTGCCAGTCCGGCGGCAACGGTGGACTTCCCAGCCCCTTCAGGTCCCTCGATCACTACAAAGAAGCCCGGCAGAGTCAGCTCAGCGTGATGATGCTGCTGGTGGCTCCCTTCTCGATCCCCTCGCTGATCTGCTGATTGACCCGGCCC
>DASSTY010000013.1:0-6640 GCA_035707585.1 Gemmatimonadales bacterium | reverse complement strand
GTCCCGATCCCGAACTGTCGGTCCGGCTGACGCTCCCGGGTGCGCCGGATGACTGGTCGAGCTCCGATGCGATCGGCGTGTTCCCGCTGCCGTTCGTCGATGGGCTGGCCGAGCCGGTTCGGGCGGGCACGGCGCGGGTGCTGGTGTTGCGGACCGGCAATGCGCTGCCAGGGTTGCTGGCCAGCATGGACCGGTGGTTTGCGCTGGCCGGTGTTGCCACGGTGCTGCTGGCACTGCTGCTCGCCGCGGTGCTGTCGGCCCGGGTAAGCCGGCCACTCACCGACCTGGCCGAGCGCACCGACGCGCTCGATCTCGATCGGCTCGACCAGACTTTTCCGGTGGAACGAAGCGATGAAATCGGGCGGCTGGCCGGTGTGCTGTCGTCGCTCACGGCGCGGCTCCGCGCCAGCGCGGCCCGCTTGCGCGAGGCCGAGCGCCGTGCCACGGTGGGCGACGTGGCACGCCAGGTGAATCACGACGTCAAGAACGGCCTGGCGCCGATCCGGCATGTGCTGCGCCACCTGGGACAGGTAGCGCGCGACCAACCGGACCAGCTTGCCGAGGTCTACCGCGAACGCGAAGGCACGCTCGAGTCCAGCGTTGCGTATCTTGAACAACTGGCCCGCAACTATGCCCGGCTCACCCCTCGGGTCGATCGCGAGCTTTGCGATCTCAACGCGGTGGCGCGCCAAGCGACCGCCGGCGCCGGCGATTCCGGCGGCCGGCTCGATCTCATGCTGGCCGACAATCTGCCGCCGGTGCGCGCCGACGCGGTGGTATTGCGACGGATTCTGGAAAACCTGCTGGGCAACGCCTTCGATGCGCTCGATGGCGACGGGCGTGTTCTCGTCGCCACCGAGCCGGGTGACGAGCGCACTCCGGGCGTGAAACTGATCATTGCCGATACCGGCCGCGGCATGACCAGCGAAGAACTGGAACGCGCCTTCGATGATTTCTACACCACCAAGCCGAACGGCACCGGCCTCGGTTTGTCGGTAGTACGCCGACTGGTGGCCGACGTGGGTGGTGTGCTGAGGGTACGCACCGAGCCGGGTGCCGGTACCCGTTTCGAAATCGAATTCCCCGCCGAGCGAGGCACTGCATGAGCCGCATTCTGGTCGTGGACGACGTTCGCCCGCTGGCGGAGCAGTACGCCTACGACCTCCGGCGGCTGGGCGGCTACGACGTGGTCATCGCGGACGACGGCGCTTCGGCGCTCTCGCTGCTCGAGGCCGAAGACCTCGATGCCATGATGCTCGATCTCGAAATGCCGGGGATGGACGGCTTCGAGGTGCTTCGAAGATTGCAGCATCGCGGGAGCGAAGTGCCGGTCATCGTCTACACCGGGACCGGCGATTTTGATCGCTGCATCCAGGCGGTGCGACTCGGCGCCTACGGCTTCATCGACAAGGCGGAGCCGGTGGAGCGAGTTGTTCAGGAGCTCGAAGCGGCGATCGACCGGCGGCGGCTCCGGCAGGAAGTGAGCACGCTGCAGCGCCGGCTGGGCGAGTCGGTGTTGCTGGGCAACAGCCCGGCAATGGCGCGGCTGCGCGAGCAGATCGAGCGGGTGGCGCCGATACCGAGTTCTGTACTGATCATTGGCGAGAGCGGCTCCGGCAAGGAGCTGGTAGCGCGCGAACTTCACCGGCTGGGGCCCAATCCCTCGGGGCCGTTCATCGCCATCAACTGCGCGGCACTGCCGGAGCAACTGATTGAGAGTGAACTGTTCGGGCATGAACGCGGTGCGTTCACCGGGGCCGCCGGCACTCGGAAGGGCGCGTTCGAGGCGGCAGAAGGCGGCACGCTCTTTCTCGATGAAATCGGCGAGATGCCGCTGGCGGCGCAGGCCAAGCTGCTCCGCGTCCTGGAAGAACATGCGGTGACGCGGCTCGGCAGTAACCGGCCGATCGCCACGACCGCGCGAGTGATCGCCGCTACCAACCGCGATCTCGATGAAGAAGTTGCGGCGGGGCGCTTTCGCGAAGATCTGCTGTACCGGCTCAATGTTCACCAGATAATCGTTCCGCCGCTGCGCGAACGCCCGCAGGACATCCCGCTTCTGGCCGAACGTTTTCTCCTGGCCACCTGCCAGCGATTTGGCGTCTTGCCGAAGCGGCTTTCCGGTGAAGCGACCGCGCTGCTGCTGGAATACGATTGGCGCCGCAACAACGTGCGCGAACTCCGCAACGCGGTAGAACGAATGGTGGTGGCGGCAGACGGCGAAGTGATCCGGGTCGAGCACCTGCCGCAATTCCTGACGCGAGATCGAGCCGATTCGAGCTCGTCGAGTGGCGAGCAGCGCACCTTCCAGCAGCTGCGCACCGAGGCGGAGCGGCGGATTGTCCTTGCCGCGCTGGAAGAGCACGAATGGCAAATCACCCGCACCGCGGAATCGCTGGGCCTGGCCGATCACGCCAGCCTGCTCAAGATCATGCGCCGGCTCGAGATCAGGCGGAGCTAGCAGTTCGTGTCCGGCGGGACACGCCGGGCAAACCGGTTTCGTGTCCGCCGGTCCACGCCGGCCCAATTGCGGGGCCTGCAGAACTCTCCTAAACAGTTGATTTGACACAGGTTATGCTGACCCAGCGCAGCTGGCGACGGGCGGCGTCGTGCTTGCCCTACCTGGTGGCCGTCACTGCCACGCGCCGATGGGCGCATAACCCAGGAGGGGAGCATGTCTGCCACGTTCCGCCGTTTCTCGCTGACTGCGCTGTCGATCGCCATTCCGGTTGCCATCGTCGCCTGCGGCCGGGATCAGTCCAGGACCGTCACCACCACCGCCGGCGCGCGCACGCCGGAGCCGACCATGACCGCCAAGCCCGCGGTCGCGACCACCACCACGCCGGTCAAGGCGGCACCGACGGCCGCAGTGTCGTATGAGGATGCTGAGGCGGTGTTCCGCAAGGGACGGTACGCGGAGGCGGCCGATCTTTTCCAGAGCTACGCCGACCGCAAACCCGACAACGCCTTTGCCCAGTACATGGTCGGGATGTCGGCGTGGCGCGCCGGCGACCTGCACCGCGCCGAGCGGGCGTTCGACCATGCGCTGGAGCTCGACCCGGCGCACCTGAAGAGTCTGCTCAACTCCAGCCGTGTGCTGCTCGATCTGGGCCGGCCGGCCGAGGCGCTCGATCGGATCCAGCTCGCGGTGGAGCAGGATACCGTGTCGTCTGAAGGACTGCGCCTGCTCGGGCGTGCCTGGGCGCTGCTGGATGAACCGGACCGCGCCATCGAAGCCTATCGCGCTGCGCTGATCCGTCAGCCCGATGACTACTGGTCGATGAACAACCTCGGCCTGATCTATCTGGACCAGGGTGAGCCGGAGCAGGCCCTGGCGCCGCTGGCCCGCGCTGCCGAACTGCGGCCCGATGCGCCGGTGTTCCAGAACAATCTTGGTATCGCGCTGGAGCGGATCGGCCAGCCCGCCGCCGCAGCTCGCGCCTTCGAAGCGGCACTCCGCGCCGACAGCACCTACGGCAAGGCATCGGTCAGTCTCCAGCGGGTCCAGCCGCTCGTCGGCACCGCGCCCGACTCGGTGAACCTCGGCGTGGTGAGCGAAGGATTCCGTCTCCAGGAGCGGATGTGGCAGGATCAGTCGAACGAGGAGCCGGTGGATAGCACCGAGGTCGTGCCCGATTCCGAGGTCGTGCCCGATTCCGTGGTCGTGCCGGATTCGGCGGTAGTGCAGGATTCAGTCAAGCAGTCGTGAGACGTGGGTCGTGAGACGTGGGTCGTGGGTGCAGGTAGCCCACGACCCACGACCCGTGACCCTCAGTGAATCTCCTCCCACGAATATCCCACCGCAAAACGATAGGCGTTCTCGGCGCGCATGGGGCGCACGGTCAGCAGGTCGAGAGTGGCGCCGGGCGGAATGATGATGTCCACCTTATGCGTGCCGCAGCCGGGTCCGATGTTGTCGCACTTGCGAATTCGGATTTCGGTGAGCTTTACCGGCCACCCGCCGGTGTTCTGGGCCGATACGATCCGACCGGGTGCGCCGGCGGCGTTCCGCTGATGCAGCCGGATCGGCCCCTCCGCCGGGCCGATCGCGGGCGGCTGATTCGGCGCCGGCCGGTCCGCGATCGCGATTCGGGGAAGGTCGTCCAGTTGGGTCAGCACCGAATCGTCTCGCGAGCGAATCTGGGTAATGGCGCCGTCCATCTCGAGATACCCATGCAGCTTTACGTTCCGCACCGCCACCGCTTCGCTCGCAATCGGCACTCGCATGGCCCAGCGCCCGGTGACGAATCCGCCCTGGCTCAGATGCCGGAACTCCAGGCGGCCGCCCGCTGTGTGTGATGGTACCCAGCGCCCCAGGTTGTCGAATTCGAATTCCAGGACCCGCAGTTCGAACGTCTTCTGATCGAGCCAGAGGGTGCCGACGAGGTCGGGCCCGTGGCGATGATGCTGCGGCTCGAAGTGCACGCCCACCAGGTCGGGTTGGTCGGGCCGAGGCGGTACCGCTTCGAGGCAGTAGGTGTCGCGAAACCAGGGAGAGAGCAGCACGTTGGGATCAGGGCCGTAGTAGGTGGGCCCGGCATCGGCGCCGATCCGGTGCTTGGTGGTGGGCTCCTGCACGAAGCCGTGTTCCCTCAACGACGAAACCGGTGCACTGGCCACCGGCCAGCCGGTCAGGGCGCCCTCGCTGCGATTGAGCAGACGCCGCGGCGTAAGATCGGGACCCAGCTCGACCAGGCGAGAAACGGTGTGGAAGCGGAGCTGCGATCGCGAGAGCGTCTCGTCGGCCAGTTCGAGGGTCTTGGCCGCTTCATCGAGCAGAATCGCGGCGGCTTCCTGATCGTTGGGCCGGACCTCGCAATCGCGCCGCCGGGTCGCGACTACGACCGTGGGCAGCACCACAGCGTTGGCGGGCACCACGAAGGTGCGGCGCTCGATCGCGGCCGCGCTCAACTCCAGCGGCGCGCTGTCCCAGCGCCGGAACCCGATCCGCAGCACCTGCAGGGTGACTCGGCCAGCGTGCGGCGCCGTCAGCCGGAATCCGCCGGACGAAGTCGTTGCACCACGCGCCACCGCGATGCCGGTACTGTCGAGCAACACCACCAGCGCATCGGGAATCGGCGTGCCGTCGGCCTCGTTGGTCAGCCGGCCATCGAGCGTCTGAGCGGAGAGACCTACGGCAAAGCAGCTCGCCGCGGCGAGTGCCAGGATTGTTCGGAGCATTTCCGAATGTACGGATCGGTACCGTGAGTTACCAGGGCTGTTGCCCCGCGACGGTGTCGTTCGCATATTGCGCCCGCCGCGCGGCGCTCCGGCCGCGCATTCCACGGATCTCCCACGGTATCAAGGAGCAGGGAATGAACAAGCAGGAGTTGGTGCAGGCGGTGGCCGAACAGAACGATCTCAGCAAGGCGGAGGCGGGCCGGATTCTCGATTCGCTGTTCGCTCCCAAGGGCATCATCGGCACCCAGCTCAAGAAGGGCAACAAGGTTGCGCTGCCCGGCTTCGGTGTCTTTCAGGTCAAGAACCGCGCGGCTCGCAAGGGGCGCAACCCGCAGACCGGCGAAGCGGTAAAGATCCGCGCCGCCAAGGTCCCCTCATTCCGCGCCGGCGCCGGCCTCAAGGGGTTGGTGAACGGGAAGCGGAAGTAAGACAACAACGGAGAAGCGAGAAACGGGAAACGAGAAACGGGGGCTCCGCCTGAGCCGGGCTCCCGTGTCTCGTCCCGGGCCTCATCTCTCATCCCTCACGACCCACTTCCCACGACCCACGACCCACTTCCCACGACCCGCTCCTCACGCCTCTCTCCGCCGCTTCCCGCTCGCCGGCGACACATCGATCATCAGCGCGATCACGAGGCCGACCACCGGCCACAGCGTCCACTGGCCGCCGAACCAGTGCTGCACCACCGAATACCAGAGCAGTGTGGTTGGCAGGAAGATGAAGCCGAGGATGGGCCAGAGAATCGTGTTGAACATTCCCTGGAACCAGTTGGTGAGGAACCAGAGCAGCGCCACCACCAGCCGGGGCGTAAAGAGAGCGATCAGCGCGAGGAGGCAGGGCATATCATCTGAATCCGGTTCTGATCCCCGCCGCCCGGAACGTCTCGACCAGCGCTCGGCGCAGATCGGGGAGACCTTCGGTGGTGGGGAGGAGCTGGGAGAGCCCGCAGTTGGCGCACGACTGGGCCATGCCGGTGACGTGTACGGAAAACCGTGGCAGCCCTTCAAGGCCGACCTCGCCCACCACGGTGGCAAAGCCGCGGTCCTTGGCAAACTGCCGGCTCATGCAGCGGCGGCAGTGCAGTTGGTCACCACTGGCCAATCGGGCGACCGGCACTTCTCCACGGATTACGATCGCCGCCTCGACCGCTTCGACGAATTCGTCGCTGGCGAATCGCCGGTCGGCGCAGCCGCTGCGGCAGGCGCGAAAGGGCAGTCCGAAGATCGTCACCGTCATGTGGCCGGCGGAGGCCTGGCAGAAGGCGAAGCTCTGCAGCTCGAGCTCGCCGCCGCATCCCAGGCAGCGGGACGTATCGGCCGGCGCGCTCTTGAAGCGGCCGAGCCAGCCGGGCGCGCTCAGCCGACCTCCTCGACCCGGTAGCGCTCGCGAGCGCGCCGGGTCAGGTCGGCCAGCGCCAGCCGCTGGTCCGGAGTAACCATGGTAAAGTTGAAACATGATT
>DASSTY010000012.1:0-3465 GCA_035707585.1 Gemmatimonadales bacterium | reverse complement strand
TCTGTCCGTCTGTCCGTCTGTCCGTCATAAATACGGCTGCGCCAGCCACATCGCTCCATCACGCAGCCGCCGCAACAGCCCTCTCCCGAGCAGTTCGCCCAGCGGCAACTCGCGGCCTCGGCTCACCTTCTCATCGATCAGTGCATCGAGTCGCCGGGTGAGATCGGCCGAGTAGCCTTCGACGCAGTACTCGAAGTTGAGCCGCAGACTGCGGGGATCCCAGTTGGCCGATCCGACCAGCGCCCAGCCGCCGTCGACCGTCATGATCTTGGAATGATCGAACGGCGGCTGCGAGAGGATGACCCGGCAGCCCCAGCGCATCACCTGCGGGAGCTGCGCCCAGGCGGCCCATTCTACCATCTGGAGATTGCCGTGCTCCGGCAGTACCAGCTCCACTTCCACTCCGCGGAGCGCGGCAACTTTCAAGGCGTCCACCAGCGGCTGATCAGGAAGGAAGTAGGGCGTGACGATCCGGATCCGCTCGCGTGCCTGGGCAATCGCGCCGAGCAGGGTAAGCACCAGCACCTGAAAGTTCTCGTCTGGTCCATCGGGAACGCCCCGGGCCAGCACGTCGCCGCCGGGCTCGCCGTCGGTGCAGACCTCCCACGCCGCGCCCTCCAGCCGCTCGTGCGCGGCAAACCGCCAATCCTCCGCGAAGCATGCCAGCAGCTGACCGACCACCGGCCCAGTCATCCGGAAATGCACGTCCTGCGTGGCATCGTGGCGATTGAGCTTGAGGAGGCAGGCATCGCGAATATTGAGGCCGCCGCAGAAGCCGACCCGCCCATCTACCACAAGGATCTTTCGGTGATTCCGCAAATTGAAGTAGGGGTGGGAGAGCGGCATCAGCGGCGGCAGGAACAGACTGGTCGGAACGCCGCGGCGGCGCAGCATCGGCCGCACTGCACGGCCGTACCGCGCACCGACGCCATCGATCAGCACCCGCACCTCCACCCCGCGCGCGGCGGCCTCGGCCAGCGCCCCGACGAAGCGGTCGCCCGCCTGTCCCCGCTCAAAGATGTACGACGCGAGCGCTACCGACCGCTCGGCATTTTCAATCGCCTGGAGCATTGCCGGATAGGCGACATCGCCATTGGAGAGCGGTTCGACGGCATTGGCAGGCGTGAGCGGAAGGCGGCTGGTCGCGCCGACCAGACGAGCCAACCCCGACCAACGGGTATCGACTGGAGGCGCCGTCTCGCTGGCCAGCGCGATGGTGCCGGGCGGAACCGGAACGGGGCGACGGGTACCCCGACGCCTTCCCGCCTGGCGCCGGATCCGGTTGACGCCGAACGACGCATACAGCAGCGACCCCACGATCGGAGTCAGCCAGACCAGCCCGACCCAGCCGATGGCACCGCGCACATCGTCCTTGGTGAGCACGATATGACCGGACACCGCAAGCGCCAGGATGACGTGAAGCGGCCCGACGAGCAGCTCGGCCCAATGGATCACGGAACCCATTACGGCCGGCTCGGACGGTTGCTTTGAAAATCAGATGTGATACACATCACAGAATTATGTGCCATGAATTGCAGTGACATAAGTAATTGCAGATTCATGCATTTAAAAAGCGCAATCCACATCATCAACATTTCAGTGTCAATAATTAGCGGATTGCGGAACGTTGTCCGATTGCCCATTCTGAACTCGCCTGAGGGCGGTTGGTGAGTGGCTGAAAGGTCAGGCGGTACCCGCACGCGTCCACGGCGCATCGTACCGGATGTTGACACTAAAATCGCGCGAGCACCACCCGGCGTCACGTGCCGTGGCGGGACTCGCCTCGCTGGTGGCCACCAGCGCACTGGGCTGGAGCGGCTGGCGCCTGGCGCGCGAACTCCGCCGTCGGATTGCCACCGCCGAACGATTCCGGCTGGCGGCGCTGTGCGGCAGCGACCTGGTCTATGAGTGGGACCTGCTGAGCGACCGGCTGATCTGGCACGGCCGCGAACTCGAGCTGCCGCCCACTCGCGCTGCCTGGCGCGAGCAGATCCACCCGGAAGACCGGGATCAGGTGCTGGCTGCCGTCGAACGACATATCCAGGGTGCGGCGCCCTTCGAGGAGGAGTACCGGATCGCCCGGCCCGATGGAACCTGGGCGGTCTGGTACGAGCGGGCCGCTGCCTTTGAGCACGCCACCGGAAAGGGCCGGCGTTGGATCGGCACCGTTTCCGACGTTACCCAGCGGCGCCTGGCCGACGAGCGGCGCCGCGCTCGGCACCGTATGGCTGCAGTGGGGCGGATTGCCGGTGGCGTCGCCCACGAAGTCAACAATATGACGACGGTCATCGTCGGGTTGAGCGACCTGCTCAGTCGTACGCTCCCGGCGGATCATTCGGGTCACCGCGATCTGGTCGAGATCGGCCGAGCCGCCACCCGGGTGGCGACGCTTACGCGCCAGCTCCTGGCATACAGCCGTCAGCAGATGCTGCAGCCCGCTCAGATCGAACTCCATGAGGTCATTACCGGCCTGGAACCGCTGATCCGCCGAACCGCGGGCGAGCGGGTCGATGTCGTTTTCAACCTTGCCGCGACCAACTCCCGGATCTTCTGCGACCGAGGCCAGCTGGAGCAGGCTCTGCTCAACCTGGTGCTCAATGCCCACGAGGCGATGCCCGACGGCGGGATGCTGTCGCTCGAAACCGACCTGGTCGACATCGGCGGCAGCCGCTATCACGACGACGTGGAGCTCGCTCCGGGACGCTACATCCGCCTGGTGGTGAGCGACACCGGAATCGGCATGTCGGCCGAAGTGCGTTCCCGCGCGTTCGATCCCTTCTTTACAACCAAGCCGCCCGGCGAAGCACAGGGAATGGGTCTCGCCAGTACCTATGGAATCGTCAAGCAGAGCGGCGGCTACATCTGGGTCTACTCCGAGATGGGCCAGGGCACAGCATTCCGGATCTATCTCCCTCTCGACGAAGTGCAGTCGAGCGGGAGCGCACCGCTGCCGCGCCCGCGCCGCGGTGCCGAGACGATCCTGCTGGTGGAAGATGAGTTGATTTTGCGGCGGATGGCTGAGCGGGTGCTGCGGGGTTACGGCTATACCGTCCGCAGCGCCGGGACCGGCGAAGAGGCGATCGCCCGCCTCTCAGCCGGTGAAGGAATCCAGTTGCTGCTGACCGACGCGGTTCTGCCCGACACCACCGGCCGCGAGCTGATCGAGCGGGCCCGCCGTGCAGCGCCGGAACTGCCGGTGCTCGGCGTGTCGGGCTACACGGCCGGTGATGTGGTGCGGCGCGGGCTGCTGCCGGCCGCCGAGCCATTCCTGCAGAAGCCGTTTACGCCGGAGGAGCTGGGCCGGGCGGTGCGGGAGGCGCTCGATCGCGCCGCCAGCCGCGCCACTACCGGCTGAGCGCCAGCGACTCCGGCTGGTCGGCCACGATCCGGTATTCCACCTGGGGAATCGCTGGCCGGCCGGCCACCTTGCCGACGTGATACTCCACAGCGTTGACCACATCGAGC
>DASSTY010000011.1:0-5582 GCA_035707585.1 Gemmatimonadales bacterium | reverse complement strand
TTTCACGTGAAACTGGTCGCTAGTCGCTAGTCGCTAGGGGCTAGTCGCTAGTTAGTCGTGGGTCGTGGGTCGTGGGTCGTGGGGGCGTGGTCATCGGTAGCGGGTCGCTGGTCGTGGAACCCGAGCCGTTGGTCGTGGGCGCGAGAGAGTGGGCCGATCCGTCATTCCCGCGGAAGCGGGAATCCAGTCGACTGGACCCCCGCCTGCGCGGGGGTGACGGCCTTACGCCTCACGTCTCAGGCCTCATGCCTCACGACCCACGACCCACGACCCAGGCCCCACGACCCACGACCGAAGTAACTAGCGACTAGCGACTAGCGACTATCCCCTACCGACTGGTTCCACGTGAAACCCCGAGCCGAGCCACCGCCAGCACCAGGTGCTGCAGGTCGCTGGGGGAGACGCCGGGAATGCGGCCGGCCTGGCCCAGGGTCGCTGGGCGAGCCTTCTGGAGCTTTTCGCGCGCTTCGAAGGAGAGGTTCTGGAGGTCGGAGTAATTCAGGGTGGCCGGGAGGCCGAACTCATCCATCTGCCCCATCCGGGCCGCACTTGCCTGCTCGCGATCCAGATATCCGGCGTACTTGAGCTGGATTTCAGCCCACTCGGCGAGTTCGCGGTCAACTTCGCAGCCGGTGGCGGCGAACAGATCGGCCAGCGCCACCCCGGGCCGGCGGGTCAGCTCCGCGATCCGGACCGGCTCGGAGAGCGGCTTGGAGCCGATCGGAAGCAGGATGGGATTGGCCAGATCGGGTGAAATCGGAGTGGCGCCGGCCCGGTCGAGCAGCTGCTCTTCGGCTTCCAGGCGGCTGAGAGCCGCCGACCGCTGATCTTCGGTCCAGAGCCCGTATCGCTCTGCGATCGGCGCCAGCCGGCGCAGCGCGTTATCCTGCCGGAGCAGAAGTCGGAATTCCGAGCGCGAAGTGAACAGCCGATACGGCTCATCGACGCCCCGGGTCACCAGATCGTCTACCAGCACGCCGATGAACGCGTCACTCCGGCCCAGCACGAGCGGATCCTTCTCGAGCACTGAGGCGGCGGCGTTGATTCCGGCGACGGCTCCCTGCCCTGCCGCCTCCTCGTAGCCGGTGGTCCCGTTGATCTGCCCGGCAAAGAACAACCCGCCGATCTCCCGCACCTCCAGCGTCGGCCGAAGCTGAGTTGGCGGGAAATAATCGTACTCGATCGCGTAACCGGGGCGGGTCATCCGAACGCGCTCTAGCCCAGGCACGGTCCGCAAAAATGCCAGCTGCACGTTCGGCGGCAGTGAGGTCGAGAGGCCGTTCACGTACATCTCGCTCGTGTCCAGACCTTCGGGCTCGAGGAAAATCTGGTGGCTCTCTGCCGCCGGGAACTTGACGATCTTGTCTTCGATCGACGGGCAGTACCGCGGGCCCCGACCGGAGATGGCGCCGCCATAGAGGGCCGACTCGCCAAGATGATCCTGGATGATCTGCTTGAGCGCCGGGCCGGTCGAGGTCAGGTAACAGGGGAGCTGGTGCGGATGAGTCCCCCTCGCGTGGAATGAGAACCAGAATGGATCGGCATCGCCATCCTGGCGCGCCAGGCGGGCCAGATCGGCCGACCTTCCGTCGATTCGCGGGGGCGTTCCAGTCTTGAAGCGTTCTACTGTAAGGCCAAGCCTAACAATAGTTTCAGAAAGCTCGACAGAGGGGGGTTCACCGGCCCTGCCAGCCGCCACTGTCGAGTCGGTGCCGACATGGATCCTGCCGCGGAGAAAGGTGCCAGCGGTGAGCACCACCGCCCTGGCAGCCCAGCACCGGCCATCGGCAGTAGAAACGCCAGTAACGCGTCCTGACGTAGTAGTGATTGAAGCTACGGTTCCCTGTGCGAATTCCAGGTTCGGGCGCTCCTCCAGCAGCCGCCGCACCGCCCTGCGATACAGCCCGCGATCGCACTGCGCCCTCGGCGCGCGCACCGCCGGGCCCTTCGAGCGATTGAGCATCCGGAACTGGATCCCCGCCAGGTCGGTGGCTCGCCCCATCACCCCGCCGAGCGCATCCACCTCGCGCACCACGGTGCCTTTGGCGATTCCACCGATCGCTGGGTTGCACGACATCTGCCCGATCGTCTCGAGCTGCTGGGTCAAGAGCAGCGTGCGCGCGCCCATCCGCGCCGACAGCGCCGCCGCCTCCGCGCCAGCATGCCCGCCACCGACCACGATCACATCGAACTGGTCCATAGCGGAAAGTTAACTCATCGACAACAACAGTTTCACGCGGAGCCGCGGAGGACGCGGAGCGAGATCCGGGTCCTTGAACATGAGGCTCACCCGGAGAACACGGAGAACACGGAGAGTGCGTAGGACAATCCAAGCCTCCGAGCACCATCCACAACATCATTGTTTTTGTTTTTTTGTTTTTTGTTTTGTGGGTTCCGTATGAAGCACCCCTCCGTGTGCTCCGGGTGAGTCGTGTCCAAGGATCTTGATGCTGGTCCGATAATTCCACGCGGAGCCGCGGAGGGCGCGGAGGATGGTTTTCAGGCGGAGTTCACAAAAAAGCAACAACAGAAAAAATCTTCTGGGTGTGCAGTAATGATCGGATTGTCACGGCACCCTCCGCGCTCTCCGCGCCTCCGCGTGAACCTTTTCTCCGTGTCCTCCGTGTTCTCCGGGTGAGCCCTGTGCAGGCGCCGCGAAACTCTCCGCGTCTCCGCGTGGAATCGCTTTTGTTACGCGGCCCGGACCCAGCGCGCCAGTTCGCGGAAACTCGGCTTCTTGCCGTACGACAAAATCCCGACCCGGTAAATTCGGGCTGCAATCCAGGTCACGATCACGATGCCGGCGATGACCGACAGTGCTGCCAGCAGGATTTCGGTCAGCGCAAGCGGGTTCATCGAGTAGCGCACCGGAATGACGAACGGCGCAAAGGGAGGGAGATAACTCAGGAGCTGCGCCAGCGAGCCGTTGGGATCGCCCAGCAGAGAGAACATCGTGATGAAGCCAAGCCCGATGAAGAGCGTAATCGGCATCTGGGCCTGTTGCACCTCCTGGTGCGAATTGCACATCGAACCCACCGCCGCGTAGGCCGCTGAGTAGAGGAGAAATCCCAGAATGAAGAAGGTCAGGAACACCGCAAGCATTGCCGGCGTCACCGCGGGGATCGGCAGTGAGGCGACGCTAGCCGCCGGTACACCCAGCAGCGCCGCTGCCTGCACACGGTAGGTGGTGAGCACCATGGCGGTGCCGGCCCAGATGCCGAGCTGCACCAGCCCCACCGCCCCGACACCCAGAATTTTTCCGAGCATCAACTCAAACGGCGAGAGGCTGGACACCAGCACTTCCATGATTCGGTTGGTCTTCTCCTCCAGCACCGAATTCATCACCTGAACGCCATAGAGCAGCAGAGCGATATACAGCAGAAAACCCATGATGTAGGCCAGGAGAAACGACGCCTCCCCGCTCTGGCCGGTAAGCTTCCCTTCGCTGATCCGCTGGGTCTTGAGATCGACCGCGCGGGTCGCAGAAAACGCCAGTGCCGGATCCACCTGATGCAGAGTCAGCCGGGTGACCTGCACCACCGGCGTGAGCGTACGGCTCAGGCGCGCCATATCGGTCGGGCTGCCGACATCGGTGCCCAGGTATTCAACGGTCCCCGACTCGAGCGTGCTGTCGGTCACAAGTACGATACCGTCGAGCGCGTCGCTCCGATTCTTGAGGCCGGTAAGAGCGACCAGAGAGTCGCGCAGCTGATCGGTCCGTCCGCCGGCGGAAACGTACTCCACCCGGTATCGCGGCTGGGGAACGGCGGCGCTGGTGTCCCGCACCTCGCGGCTCAGCCGCTCCGCGATCCGCTGACCCAGTTCGCCGGACGCCGCGTCGAGGACCACCAGGTGGCGCACCCGGGTATCGCGACCGGCCAGGATCGCCGGCAGCATGAAGAAAAAGCCCATGATGAGCGGGCCGCCGATCGTGCTGATCAGGAAAGCGCGGGTCCGGACCCGCGACACGAATTCGCGACGGATGACCGCGAGGACCTTACGCATAGGCCGCCTCCGTCTCTGGCTCTTCCGGCGTGGCGGTGCCGCCGACCCGCGAGATGAAGATCGATTCGAGCGAAGGCTCCACCACCTCAAACCGGGACAATCCGACCCCGGCGGTCACCAGCGCTCGAAGGAGCTGGTCGGGTTCGGCACCGGCGGCGAGCTCCACTTCCGCTGATGCACCGGAATCGCTGAGCGAGGCCACCAGCGCGCGATCGAGCAGTACCGGGACGGCGTGGTCGCGGCCGTGAGTGAACACCAGCGCAACATGCCGCTTCCCGTCCTGCCGCTTCACGTCGGCCAGCGCGCCGTCGAGTACCTTTTCTCCCCGCGCGATGATTGCCACCCGATCGCACATCCGCTCGGCCTGCTCCATGATGTGGGTGGAGAAGACGACCGTGCGGCCGTCTCGCGCCAGGTCGATCACAATCTGCTTCATCGTCTGGCTGTTCACCGGATCGAGGCCGCTGAACGGCTCGTCCAGGATGACCAGTTCGGGATCGTGGAGCAGCGTTCCGATGAACTGCACCTTCTGCTGCATCCCCTTGGAGAGGTCCTGGACCTTCCGGTTTCCCCATTCGGCCAGGCCCAGCCGGCCAAGCCAGTGGGTCGCACGCTTCCGGGCAGCGGCGCGGGAGAGACCTTTGGTTTCACCCAGGAAAATGAGATGCTCCAGCACCGGCATCCGCGGGTAGAGTCCCCGCTCCTCCGGCAGGAATCCGACGCGGTTGGAGAGACTGCGCCCGGCCGGCTGCCCGAAGAGCGAGATCGTACCTTCGTCCGGCAGCAGGATACTGGTGATCATCCGGATCGTCGTGGTCTTGCCGGCGCCGTTCGGTCCCAGCAGCCCGAAAATGCCGCCACCGGGCACTTCCAGCGAGAAATCATTGACAGCGGTGTGACCGGAAAACCTCTTGGTCACGTGATCGAGGCGGATGACCGCATCGGGCATCGGCAGCTCCGGCTGGGAGAGCGGTACGACAGATGAGCAGCTTTCTGGATGGTCCAACGTAGCACCCCATCCGCGCCGGCGCGAGAGGCATCGGCGCGGATGGGGCTGAACTGCGATCTGGTCAGGCGCTCAGCGCATTGAGCGGAGTCATCCGCTCGACGTCTGCTTCGGGCACCGCCAGGAATTTGGTATCGGATCGAACGCCGAACTTGAGGGTGCGGGCCAGGAACTCTGCGCGGCTGCCATTGTCTCCCGGGCGCTGCACCGCGACGTCGTGGAGCCGCAGCGATCCGTTCTCCGTGTCGTGGTAGCGCCCGATTACCGTGCCTCCGTCGCGCAGCTCCAGGACGACGGTGACGCCGTGCAGTTCGTCGTGCCCGGGATGAAACACATGTCCGGCCACGTCAGACCCCGGCGCCGCAGTACTTGTCGAATGCAGCAACCAGGTCGGCGGCCACGGCCTGCGGGGCCCGCCCCTCGATCTGATGCCGATGGACGAAGTGCACCACCTCGCCATCCCGGAACAGAGCCATCGAGGGCGAGCTCGGTGCATAGTCCGCGAAATACTGGCGGGCCCGGGCGGTGGCTTCGAGGTCCTGGCCCGCGAAGACCGTGACGACTTCCTGCG
>DASSTY010000010.1:0-7543 GCA_035707585.1 Gemmatimonadales bacterium | reverse complement strand
TGAACGCCGGCCTGCTGCTGCGGGTGGCGCTGGAACCCGCTGCGATCAACATGGCGCGCCCGGCGGTCGGCTGGCTGCTGGCCGCCGCCGCGCTGGCCCAGCTTGCCGGCGCTGCCGCGTGGGTGGCGCTGCTCTGGCCGCGGGTACGACCACGATAGCCGCCGGACCGGAGAACTCATGCCCTCACTGAGCCGCTGGCTGGTGCGACTGGCGCTGGTCGAATTCGTGGCGGGTGCCGCCATCGGTGCGCTGATGCTGACGGCGCGCGGACTCTCCGCCCTTGAATGGACCTGGGCGCTGCGTCCGCTGCATGTGGAGCTGGTGACGTTCGGGTGGATCGTGAATCTGGCGTTCGGAGTCGCCTACTGGATCCTCCCCCGGCTTCCGCGCGGTACTCCGCGCGGTGCGGCGGGCCCGGCCGTTGCGGCCGGTGTGCTGCTCAACATCGGAGTGTTGCTGGGCGGCGTTGGCCCCCTGCTCGGCGCGCGGGTTGCCGCGCCGCTGGCCGGACGCGCAGCCGAGCTGCTCGCCGCCATCGCCTTTGCGCTTCACGCATGGAAACGGGTACGACGGCCGGTCTTTCCGTCACCCAGACAGGAGCCGGTATGACCAGTCAGCCCACTTTCCGGGAACTCGAACCCGCGGAAATGGAAGCGATTCTGGCACGCAACCACGTAGGCCGGATCGCCTATTCGATGCACGACCGGATTGGCATCGAACCGATTCACTACGTGTACCGCGACGGTTGGCTGTACGGCCGCACCGCGCCGGGCATCAAGGTCCGCATCCTGGAGCACCGGCCGTGGGTAGCGTTCGAGGTAGACGAAGTCGAAGGTCTCTTTGACTGGCGCAGCGTGGTGGTTCGGGGAACCATTCACTTCCCCGACCCCGATGGCGCATCCGAGGAACGCGAACTTCACGCGCAGGCGGTGGAGGCGCTTCGTGATCTGCTTCCTACGGCGCTCTCACCGAGCGATCCCACGCCCTTTCGCAACCTGGTGTTCGGGATTCACGCGAGCGATATGTCCGGCCGCACCGCCCAGCACACGTCCCAATAGCGTCACTGGCGCGGCCGGCCCGGCATCTCAGAAATCCTTGCGGCCGAAGCGGCGCGCCGCGAGAGCGAGCGGAGCAACGGTCCAGAACAGGAGCGCGGTAACGGTGAGGGCGCTGCCGGTGGTGCTGCCCAGATAGCGGGAGAACACTGCGCCGGTATAGCCCATCAGCGCGGCGACGTCGAGCCGGAGCAGCAGCAGCACCCGCGCCAGGTCCACCGGATTGAGCAGCACCAGTCCCAGCAGCGGCCGCTCCAGCGACGCGTTGCCGAACAGCATGACCACCAGAAGCACACCCGCATCGTACACCACGGTACAGGCCAGCCAGGCGGCCAGCGCCCGCGCCAGACCGCGCGCGCGGTCGTCGGACGCGAGCGCGCTCAGTGCGGCGACGGCGGTGAATACCAGCGTGAGAAGCACGCCCGCCAGGATCAGCGCGAGCAGAGCGCCCCCGGCCGCGACGGCGGCGCCATGCCAGAGAAACGGGAGAAACACCACCAGAGCGAAGCCGATCGCGAGCGGAAGCGCCAGTCCGCCATAGAGCCCCAGAAAAAGACTCCGCCGCCCGACCGGCTGAGCCAGCAGGAGTTCGATGAACTCGCGGGCGCTGTACAGATACATGGTGCCGAACACCACCGCGACCAGCGGCACCAGCGTGAGCACCACATTGAGGAGACTGATCACCGCCCGGGGGCCGCCGCCGCCGAACCTGAGCAGCAGATCGGTGGTAATCAGCAGCAGCAGGAGATAGATCAACACACCGCGGCTCCGCGCCACATCCTGGAGCTGGTAGCGAAGAATCTTCAGCGCGGTGCGCATGAGCGCTCCCGTTTCATCAGTGCGGCCACGGCACGCTCCAGCCGGTGTTCGCCGGTGAGATCGCGAAGGTGGCAGAGCGATCCCTGGAACCGGATCCGTCCATCCAGCAGAAAGACGATCTCGTCCACCAGTTCTTCGACCTCGCCCAGCACATGCGAAGTGAGCAGCGCCGTGGTGCCGGCGGCCCGAGCGCGCAGGATCTTGGCCTTGAGCTGCCCGGCGGCGATCGGGTCGAGCCCGGCGGTTGGCTCGTCCAGCACCAGCAGCGCCGGCCGGAAGAGAAACGCCACCGCTGCGTTGAGCTTCTGGCGAGTGCCGCCGGAGAGCGTCCGCACCGGCTTCCCCAGCTCCGGTTCGAGATCGAACGCCTCGATCAGCTCTTCGTCCAGATCGCTACTGGCGCCGCGCAGATCGCGAATCAGCTTGAGCACTTCCCGGCCGGTCAGATTCTCCGGGAAGCGCGCCGCCTGCGGCATGTAACCCAGCCGCGCCCGCCAGCCGGGGTCTTCGGTGGTGCCGCCCGCGATCAGCACTCGACCGTGGTCGGGGCGCGTAAGACCCAGGAGAATCCGGATCAGCGTCGATTTGCCCGCCGCATTGGGGCCCAGCACCGCGGTAACTTTCCCCGGAGCCGGCACCAGGGTGACATCGTCCAGCACCTGGACTCGGCCAAACCGTTTGCTGATCCCGAACATCTCGAACGATGTTCCCGCTGAATGCGCTGTCATCCCGGCCACTGCATCAGCGGGTGCGGATCGACCAGCGCTTCCGGCGTCAGCACCGGGAGCATTCGCTCCGCCAGATCGAGCAAATCCACCACGAAGCTCCGGAGCAGAATCAGCCCCGGCTGGTGATCCTGCACCAGCATCGAAAAGAGCCGCACCGGATGAAACGGCACGTCACCCCGCCCGTCCCGGTCGAGATCGTAGCCGGCGTACTGATCCCAGTAGTTCCCGCTCACCGCACCCGCGGCGTGCGCCGTGTTGGTGGTCAGGTCGAAGGAGTTGCCCCGAAAGCCGTTTCCCGTCAGGGTATCGCCCTCGGTGCTCCCCAGCAGTCTGATGGCCCATCCATTCTGTTCGAAGAGGTTGTGGCTGATGCGGACCCGGTCGGCCCCATCCAGATGGAGCGCAACCGTGTTGCCGAGGAACTCGTTGCCTTCGACTCGGCTGTCGTGAATTTCCTTGAGCAGGAGGCCATATGCCGCCGGGCCGCGATTCCAGGTGAACCGGTTGCCCACCATAGTGACCGTCTGGGAATACATCACCGCCACCCCGGCGCCATTCCGGCTGAAGGTGTTCCCCTCGTACCGGCAATCGTTCGAGAACATGAAATGCAAACCGTACCGGCGGTTCCCGGTGCTCTGATTGCCCCGGATCACCGATCCGCCGGAAAATTCCAGATAGATCCCGTCTCGGTGGCCGTTCACCTGGTTACTGTCTACCACCGTGCCGGTGGAATACCAGAGGTGGATCGCGTTGCCGGCGCTCGATTCGTTCCGGGCCGACCCGCGCACCAGATTATGACGCACCACGCAATCGGCGGTATGGGCCAGGTAGATCCCGAAGAAGGCATCGAGCACCTGATTGCGCTCGATGACGCAGCCGCGAACGCTGTCGGCCCGGATGGCGGCGCGGTCATCCACGTAGCTGGTGCCGACGTGAGCCAGGGTGAACCCGCGAACCACCACGCTGTCGGCCTTGATGGTAAGGATCTGGTGGGTGCCGCCTCCATCCAGCACGGCACCCGGCTCGCCCAGCAGCACCACGCGCCGGTTTACCACCAGCGGAGGTTCGCGGTACTGCCCGGCGCGCACCACGATCGTGTCGCCATCGCCGGCGAGCTCCAGCGCCCGGCCCACCGTGGCAACGGCACCGCCAGTCTCCACCACGATGGTGCGAGCCGGCCCGGCGGCCAGCGCGCCGGCGATCCAGGCCAACAGCAGCAGATTCATGCGGCCAGCTTGCGGCGCCGCCGTTCGACCGCGACAGCCGCGACGCCCAGCCCCATCGCGCCGATGGCGGCGATCCCGCCGAGATCAGGCCACGAGCTGGCGTGGAAGTTGAGGAGCTGTTTCCGCCCCAGTACCGGCGGCTGGTAGCTCATTCCCGGCACCTGAATCGCGGCGTGCGGGTCGAGGTCGTGCCCGTATTCGTAGCCCCACTTGTAGAAGTCGCCGAGTCCGGCGGCGGCGCCGATCAGATAGAGCACCACCCATCCGTACAGCAGACTCCGCTTCCGCGCGAGCGCGACGATCAGCGCCGATGCCGCCAGACCCGCCAGGATCCACGGCATTATTTCGAGCTCGGGAATGTCGTCCGGAGTAATCGGCCGCATTCCGATGTAGTGATTGAGCCCGTTGATGCTGTTCAGGTCGTTGGGCTTGGCGCCGGTGATCTGATTCACCCAGATCCGAAGCCCCAGCCCTTCGGGGTACTGCGGCGCGTGCAGCTCGATCCGCCAGAGGGGGGCGATGAAGCCCCCCAACAGCAGCACGGCGGCAATCACCATCAGGATCCGTGAGCTACGCTGCATCGATAGTCTCCACATCGGCTCAGTCGTGCTCCCGCTCTTCGTGGTGGTCTTTCGACCGGGAGCGGTGCTCATCGTGATCGCGCTTGTCCGCCTTCGAGTCGTCCGCCGCGCGGGCGCCGGGGCCGTTCCAGCTGATCGCTACGTCGCTGTTGGCCGGCGACACCCGGATGTACCCCTGCATCTCCTGGTGCAGCGCCGAGCAGAAGTCGGTGCAGTAGAAGGGATAGATGCCGACCTGCTGCGGCACCCAGGTGATGGTGCGGGTCTGACCCGGCATGATCAGCAGTTCGCTGTTGCGATTGCCCAGCATGGCGAAGCCGTGCGGGATGTCCCAGTCCTGCTCCAGGTTGGTCACGTGGAAGTAGACCGTGTCGCCCAGCCGGATGCCTTCGATGTTGTCGGGCATGAAGTGACTGCGCACCGCCGTCATCGTGACGTGCACCACCTTGCCGGCCCGCTGCACCCGGGTGTCCTTCTCCCGCTTGGCCGCGTAGGGATCGGTGTTGCCCATCAGCGGATACATCTTGAGCGAGCGCTCGCGAATCACCGACGCCGGAATCGCCTGGGCATAGTGCGGCTCGCCGGTGGTCGGGAAATCGAGCAGCAGCTTCATCCGGGGCCCGCTGATGTCGAACAGCTGCGCCGACTGATTGAGCTCGGGACCGGTGGGCAGATAGCGGTCCTTGGTGATCTTGTTGAGCGACACCAGGTACTTGCCCCACGGCTTGCGGCTGTCGCCACCGGGAATCATCAGATGTCCCGGCGAGTAGTACGACGGCACCCGGTCCACCACCTTGAAGTCCTTGAGACTCCACTTGGTGACTTCGGACGACAGGAACATCGTGGTATAGCCAAAACCCTTGCCGTCGAACTCGGTGTGCAACGGGCCAAGGCCGGCATCCTTGACTTCGCCGGCGAGAACCGATTCGTACTTGAGCACCGGAATGCCGTCTACTTCGCCATCGAATTCCCTGTTGGCGATGGCCCGTTCCATCCTGGAGAACGAATGGACGGTGAGCACCGCGGCCAGCTTCCCGTTGCCCACGATATACTCGCCGGTGGGATCCACATCGACCCCGTGCGGCGACTTCGGAGTGGGCAGGAAGTACACCATCCCGCTGCATGAGGCCGGGGTGAGCAGCTTCACGCTGCTGCCCCACTCGGTCCGGGCGGTACCGCTCGAATCAACCCAGTTGTGGGCGTAACGACCCGGTTCGGTGACGGCGTGACCTTCCGTCACGCACTGCTCGGCCCGTTTCCAGTTCACCGCCGCGATGTAATCCTTGTCGCGCTGGGAGGCGTTCGCCTCCAGCAGCGTGGTGGCCTGCTCGGTATTGTAGGTGGTAAAGAACGCCCAGCCGTTGGACGGCCCCTTCCCCGAGTGCGCCAGGTCGTAGTCGAACCCCGGCATCCGGATCTGGAAGGCGATGTTCATGTGACCGGTGGCCGAGTCCACGTGGACGAACGACAGCACGCCCACGAACGACTTCTTGTAGTCGGAAATCGGCATGTCGGCCTGGGGCTGCGGCACGCTGAACCGGGTGCCCGCCACCACGTACTCCGAATTCGGGGTGATGAACGGCGACGAGTGGTTGCCGGCCGAATTGGGGATCTCGAGAATTTCTTCGGTTTCGAATTTCGTGAGATCGATCCGGGCGATGCGCGGGGTGTTGTTCCCGTTGATGAAGAGCCAGCGCCCGTCGGGCGTGCCATCGGTCTGCGACAGCTCGGGGTGATGCGCATCATCCCAGGGCACCATACCATAGCTGGTGTTGAACATCGCCTTGCTCTGCTCGTTGTAGCCGTACCCTTCCTGGCCGTCCTGCGAGAATACCGGAATGGTGCGGAGGAGGCGGCCTGACGGGAGACCATAGACGGTCACCTGCCCGCTGAAGCCGCCCGAGGCGAACATGTAGAACTCGTCATACTGGCCGGGCGCCACGTAGACCTGCTGGGCGGCGTCGCCGGTGTCACCGACTCGGGTCTTGGCACCGCACCCGATCGCCGCCAGTACGCCGCCGGCCAATAGCGCGGCCTGAAGCCGGCCGGCGGTCTTTGACCTGATCTGCACCATACCCTCTCCTGTTGTCGGGCGGCCGGGGCCGCTCTGGACCAGTGGCAACCTTCAACTTCGCCCGACAATTTCACATATTGGGATGAAGATATGATTAAGGCCCGGTGAAACCTCACAGAAGGAAACAGTCATGCTCTCCAGCACCGCGGAATACGCCCTCAGGACCGTCCTGGAAATCGCCCGGCAGCCGCCCGGCGAGCCGATCCAGGTGGAGGCGCTGGCGGATCGGCTCGGCATCCCGCGCAATTACCTGAGCAAGGTGCTCCACCGACTGGTGCGGGAGCAGCTGCTCCATTCCACCCGGGGCAAGGGCGGCGGATTTCAGCTGGCGCGGCAGGCCGAGCGGATTTCGCTCTACGAGGTGGTGGCGCCGTTTGATGGAGTGTCGACCGAGCGGCGCTGTCTCCTGGGGCAGGCGCGATGCAGCGACCAGCATCCCTGTGAGGCGCACGGGTACTGGAAGGGTGTCTCGGAGCGGATCGCGGCGTTCTTTCGGGAAACCACCGTCGCCGATCTGGCGGCCCGCCCCCGGCCTCTCCGGTTCAACCGCGCCAGCGACGCCGGAACGCCAGCCGCCGCGCGGCCGCCTCGTCGCGCTCGCGCTCGGGCGAAACCTGCCCGTGATTGAGCAGCGCCACCAGCAGCACACCGCCGACGACGTTGCCGAGCGCCGCGGGGACGATGAACTGGAAAATCATGGTTGAGTAGCCGGCACCGCCTGCGGCCGCCCGATAGAACGCCTCGACTGCGCCGGCAATCGAGTGCTTGAACCCGAAGGCCGCAATCGGCGCGGTAGTGAGCCAGATCAGCACCACCTGCGCACCGGTGGCGCGGGTCGATCCGAGAAGCCATGCCATCAGTGCAATCAGCCAACCGGCGTAGACCGCCTTGTACGCCACCAGCCAGAACCCGCCTTCAGTCGCGATCGTCGCCACGCCCAGCAGCGCTCGCTGGAATTCGACGCTGACGATCCCGGTTCGGGCGGCCGCAACCGCGAACACCAGTGCGCCGAGCAGGTTTCCAACGAGCACCAGCCCCCACAGCACCATCACCCGCTGGA
>DASSTY010000009.1:0-6018 GCA_035707585.1 Gemmatimonadales bacterium | reverse complement strand
GCTCGCCGTAAAATCGCACGCCCTGGTCACTCTCCTACCGTTTTCGAGTACTGATGCAGCTGTCCGCCACGGAAGCCTGGAAGCGCATTCTGGATGAAGCGCATCGAGAGCTCCCTGATCATACTATTCGCACCTGGCTGGAACCCGCCGAGCCGATGACGCTCGACGAAAGTCATCTGGTGCTCGGCGCTCCCGATCAGTTCGCCGTCGAATGGAACGAAACCAAGCACGCCCAGATCCTCTCGCGGCTGGCGGAACGCACGCTCGGACGGCCCATCACGATCGTCTTTCGGGTGCAGGAGGATCGCCAGAAGCGGCCTCAGATGGACTTCTTCGTCCAGCCGCCGGCCGCGCGTACCGAGTCCGAAGGCCGCGGCGCCGGGAAGGACACCCAGCCGCTCAACGAACGCTACACCTTCGATACCTTCGTCATCGGTAAATCCAACGAGCTGGCGGCCGCCGCGGCCCACGCCATCGCCGAAGCGCCCGGCAAGACCTACAATCCCCTCTTCATCTACGGCGCCACCGGGCTCGGCAAGACCCACCTGATGCAGGCCATCGCTCACCAGGTGATCGTTCGCGAACCCGACACCCGCGTGCTCTATGTCGGTGCCGAGCAATTCATTAACGAAGTCATCGAGAGCATCCACTCCCGCACCATGCCGGAATTCCGGCGCCGGTACCGGAGCGACGTCGATCTCTTCCTGGTGGACGACGTCCATTTCCTCGAAGGCAAGGAGATGACCCAGGAAGAGTTCTTCCATACGTTCAACACGCTCTACGAAGGCAATAAGCAGATCGTCCTGACCAGCGACCGGCCGCCCAAGGAAATCCCCGGGCTCGAGGCCCGCCTGGTCAGCCGCTTCGAATGGGGCATGGTGGCCGACGTCGGCCAGCCCGATCTGGAGCACCGGATCGCCATCCTGCAAAAGAAGCAGGCTCAGGACCATCTGGAGACCACCATCCCCGACGACGTGCTGCGGTTCATCGCGGAGCACGTCCGGACCAGCGTCCGCGAGCTCGAGGGATGCATCATCAAGCTGCTGCTCTTCGCGTCGCTCAAGCACCGCGAAATTTCCATCGATCTGGCCCGCGAGGCGCTCTCCGACAAGATTCGCCCAGGCGAGGACAACGGCTCCGCCGCCCGCGCCATGCCCACCATCGCCAAGGTGCAGGAAGTGGTGGCGCGACGGTGGGGAGTTACCCCGGAAGGACTCCGATCCAAGGCGCGGATCAAGACGCTCACCGTGCCGCGGCAGATCGCGATGTATCTTGCGCGCGATCTGCTTCAGCTTCAGCTGGTGGAGATCGGACAGGCGTTCGGTGGACGCGATCACTCGACCGTGATTCACAGTGTGGACAAGGTTCAGCAGCAGATGACGCGCGATCGTGCGTTCCGTGAACGGGTTGAGCACGCCCGGCAGGAACTGGTGGCCGACTGATCGCGCCGATGTGTAGAACGGTCGTGTTGAAGAATGTGAAAGTCGGGGACAAGCGGGGAGAACTGGACGATCACTCCCCATCCCCAACATGATTTCAACGAGAGTTGATGCGGCGAGATTATAGTGGTGTTGCAGTTTATGGCGCCGGTCCACATTTCCCGGCCCTCTACTACGGCTACTAGATTCTTTTATATCAGAACGAAGTAGTTATTCCAGCGACCTGAGGAGCGGATGAAGTTCACAATCACTCGTGAGCAACTCCAGGAAGGGCTCGTCGCCGTAGCGGCCAGTGTGCCTACCAAAACGACGCTTCCGGTTCTCTCGAATATCCTGGTCGAAGCCACCCACGACGGCATCCGGCTCTCCGGTACCGATCTGGACATTGCGGTCAGCACAACGGTGCCGGCCTCGGTCGACCAGGAGGGTGCCATCACACTGCCCGCCCGCAAGCTGGTCGAAATCGTCCGGGAGCTGCCCAGCGCCGCCATCCGGATCACCAGCGCCGGCGAGCAACGGGTCACCATCGAGTGCGGCCGCTCCAAGTTCCGTCTGCTGGGGCTCCCTCGCGAGGAATTCCCCGCCTTCCCGGGTGTCAAGTTCGATTCGCCCTGGCACAGCCGCTCGGCCGATCTCCAGAAACTGATCAGCCACGTCTCGTTCGCAGCCAGCACCGAAGAGAGCCGGCCCATTCTGAACGGCGTGCTCTGGGAGCTCCGCCCCGATCGGATGCGGATGGTTGCCACCAACGGCCACCGCCTGGCCCGCATGGATGTTCCGGTTACCGCCGGCAGCTCCGCCCAGGCCGATCTGATCGTGCCACCCAAGGCGTTGGAACAGATTCGCCGGCTCTTCGGCGCCGATGAAGAGGTCGAAATCGGCCGGAGCGAAAACCATCTCGGCTTCCGGTCGGTCACCACCCAGATCTTTACCCGGCTCATCGAAGGGCCTTATCCCAACTACGAGCAGGTCATCCCGCGCGAAAACGACAAGTTCGCTACCGCGGACAAGGCCGCGTTAACCAGCGCCCTGCGCCGGATGAGCATCGTCGCCAGCGATCAGACCCACCGGATCCGGCTCGCTTTCGCCAGCGGCTCCTGCAAGCTTTCGGTCCAGACCCCCGATCTCGGCGAGGCCCAGGAAGAGCTCACCGTCACGTATGAGGGAGATCCGCTGGAAATCGGGTTCAATGCGTCGTATCTGCTGGAAATTCTGAAATACATCCCGACCGACGAGGTTCGGCTCACATTCAAGGCGCCCGAGCGGGCTGCCACCTGCGAGCCGGTTGGCTGGGACGACCCCGCCAGCTATCTCACGCTGGTCATGCCGCTTCGGCTCGTCGACTGAACCGGAAAGAGTCTCCCATGACCCGCCGGGCATTGCCATGGTTGGCCCTGATCTGCCTTCTGCCGGCCTGCGGCGGCGGTGCGCGCGCCGGCCAGACCGACAGCACCGCGGCGGCGCCACCGGTCAACCTCGCCGCCGAAGAAGCCACCATCCGGCGCATCGACAGTCTCTGGGTCGATGCCATCAGCCGGCGCGATACCGCGGTCATCACCGCCACCTATGAGCAGGACGCACTCTTCCTGCCTCCCAATGCCCCTCGCGTAGCCGGCCGCGATGCCATCCGGCAGGCCTGGGCCGGCCTTCTTGCCACGCCCGGATTCCGTCTCACCTTCACGCCCGATCGCATCGTGCTCTCGCCCGACGGCCAGATGGCCTACGATGTGGGCGTCTACCAGATGCAGTCGCGCACCGGTCAGGTCACCCGGACCGATCAGGGCAAGTATCTGGTTGTCTGGCGAAAGCTCGCCGGCCAGTGGAAGGTGGCGGCGGACATGGTCAGCAGCGACAAGTAGGCGGCCGGCGGAGCGGGCCGCCGGTCGGAGCGGCGCGTGGAATGTTTGATCATGCGCCGCTGGTCGGAGCCGCGCCTGCGGGTGCGGCTGGACGGAATGGCGGTTGGACGCTGGTCGGAGCACCCGTCCGACCATCCGGCCCCGCAGGGCCGGATCCGACCATGCAGCCGCCGCAGGCGCTGCATCCGACCGGCGACGCGGCCCGCAAAGCGGCCGCGGAGCTCCGACGGCCGCCTCCGCCGGCCCCCGCCCCACCTCACCTCATCCGCTCCAGAATCATCCTCTGCCGCCACCGCATCCTGCCCGGGTGATACTCCGGGTTGGAGCTGAGAGGAAACGGCAGCGAGGCAGCCAGGGCCGCTGCTTCCGATCGTGAGAGCGTCCTGGCAGAGTGGCCAAAATAATCCTCGCTGGCCGCCTCTACTCCCCACACCTGATCTCCCAGCTCAACCGTATTGAGATACAGCTCCATGATCCGGTCCTTGCCCAACGCAGCCTCCAGTCGGTAGGCGGTGACCGCTTCCTTGAGTTTTCGAAGTGGGTTGCGTGAGGGCGAGAGATACAGATTTTTGGCCAGCTGCTGCGTGATCGTACTGCCGCCGCGAATGTCGTGACGGTGGGCCCAGGCGCCGAGCAGCGCTCCCCACATGTCCCGCTCATCCCGGAGTGAGAACCACGAGAAGCTCGCGCGGGGGTACCCGAGGGCGTTGCGGATCGCTTCGAAATCCACCCCGTTGTGCTGCATGAAGCGGTGGTCTTCGCCGATCATCGCAGCGGTGAGCATCGCCGGAGCGATCGAGTCGAGCGGGACCGGCCGGTACCGGCGGGTGGAATCGGGCGTTCCGCGCATCGCCATGAACGCGGTCTTGGCCGGCCAGTGAGACCGGTACCAGAGCGGCGGCGGCCAGACCGCGAATAACCAGAAGCCGAGTGCACCGGCAAACGCCAGGCACCCGGCTGCGATCCGTCGTTTCAACAGCCGATCAGCTCCGCATCAGGGCGCCGTCGCGGGAACCGTGATCGTAAAGCTCCCGGTCTGGACCACCGGCACGGTCTGACCGACCGCCGGCACCGTCAGTGTCAGCTTGGTGTTGTCTGCGCCTTCGGCATGGACCAGGGTCCCGTCTTCGGCCAGCCGATAGGTGGCATGACTGGTTCCGTTGCCGCTCACCTGAATCGCCTGCCCGAACTGAGTGCCCGAGCCGTTCTGCGTTGTGGTCGCCTGATTGGTAATCTCCAGCGCCTGGGTGCTTCCCTGCTGGACGTAACCGGTGGCGTTGTAGCTGTTCGCCGAAGTGAGATCGGTCGTGAGCGTGCCGGCGGTGATTTTGGTATGACTGGTGTCGGTCCACTGCGCTCCCGGCCGCGCCCCGCCCGCCGGCAGAACCGGGAAGAGCTGCTGCAGCGTGCCGCCGATCTGCGCGGCAACCGTGGTGCTGTCGCTGGCCTGGATGTTGGAGAGCTTGCCGGTCGGCGCAATGTCCGCGGTCCAGCGGGTGCCTTCGGCGGCGCGAAGCGAATCGATCGGCAGCGGCATCAACTGGCCGCTGTCGGCCCGGATCGAATCGAGCACCACGAGTGCGCGGAAGCCGCTGGCCTGCCCGCGCGAGAGGCCCACGGTGAGGTACGCCGTCCGGCCAAAGGCCTGAACCTGCTGGCCGCCGCCGGGCAATTCGAAGGTGACGCTGTCCATCCGATGAAGCACCAGCGTTCGGCTGGGCTGCGCCCCGTACACAATCGCCGGCCCTGACCCCCGTTTTGCCGCCGGCTGCCCCGGAGCCGCGGCCGGCTCCGCACTCGAACCCGCGCCGGCGGATCCTGCTACGCTCGGCCCGCACGCCGCCAGCGCCAGCGCACCGACCAGAAGTACCCCTCGATGCATCCCCTCCCCCTCCCTATTTCAGCAGCGTGATCGTGGTCTGCTGATGAATCGTCACCGGCATCGTTGCAGGCAGCCCGGCCAGCGTGATGTGCAGCTCGGAATCCTGCGTCCGGCTTCCCCCAAGGTAACGGCCGTCGGGGTCCACATAGTAGGTGCCGGTCCCATTGCTGGTACCGTCGATGTGCACCGCCTGGCCCTGGGTGGTCTGATCTCCCTTGAGCGTGCCCGCAGTGCTCGCATCCAGCCGCAGCGCCTTGACTCCGTTGTGCTGCTCGGTGGCGGCGACCTTGTAGGTGGTGACGGTGTTCACGCTCATCTGGCCGCCCGGCAGTTCACGGGTCCGCGCCAGCGTGTCGGCCCACTGATCGCCTTGGCGCGCCTTGAGTTTGAGCGACGGATAGAGGTCGCGCACCAGGCCCTCGACGCGGTCGGTGGCGAGGGTGTCTCCGGTCAGGGCATGAAAATCGGTCAGCCGCCCGTTCGCGGCCATGAACCCGTGATATTCGGTTCCGCGGAGACTGTCCAGCGCCGGCTGCAGCTCGGGCACGCTGCTTTCCGCCAGAATCGAATCGAGATGAACGTGGATCGTGCGGCCGGACGCACTGTCGTCCAGCGTTACCACCAGATATCCAGTGGTGCGAACGGTGTCGCTCCGCTTGGTGCCGCCGGGAAACGCCGTCTGGTCGGTTTCCTGGATGGTGAGCTGCTCCACCCGGTAGTGACCGGTGGTCGGCGCAGTGATGAAAAGGGGAAAGGCCGCCGCAAGCGCGGCCAGACTGATGGTACGGACTGACATACGCGCCTCGACCGAGAGTTAGAGGGTCGCGAAATCGGGCTC
>DASSTY010000008.1:0-8753 GCA_035707585.1 Gemmatimonadales bacterium | reverse complement strand
ATGGGGATCTATGGACTTCTCGTCGCCGCGCCGTTGATCTGGAGCGCGCTCTTGCTGCGCGTTGGCAGCCGGTGGGCACTCGGAGGGGTGCTCTTTGGAGCCCTCTGATACGCGGCTATGGTTCATTGGGCACTCTGGATTACAACCTGGGCAGTACAACTCTGGTGAACAATCACCGATGACCACCACCCGAATCGCCCTCGCCAATCTTCGCTTTCCCGGCTCACCCGATGAATCGGTCACCCTGGCCGTGGACGCTATAACCCAGGCCGGCCGGGACGGCGCCGCGGTAATCTGCTTTCCCGAGTGCTACGTCCCCGGCTATCGGTTGCTCAGCAAACAGGTGCCCCCACCCGATGCGGCGTTCCTCGAGCGCGCCTGGTCCACCATTGCGCGCGCCGCTGCCGACGCGGGCGTCGTGGTGGTGCTCGGCACTGAGCGGATCATCGACGGTGCTCCGCGCATCAGCGTCCTGGTGATCAATGCCGACGGTTCCATCGCCGGATGGCAGGACAAGGTGCAGCTCGACCCCTCCGAAGACCATTTCTACACGCCGGGCACCGAACGCCGGCTCTTCCAGGCCGGTCCGCTCACCTTTGGCGTGGTGATCTGTCATGAGGGATGGCGCTACCCTGAAACGGTGCGCTGGGCCGCCCGGCGCGGCGCTCACCTGGTCTTCCATCCGCACTACGGTGAAGCCGAGCCAGGCAGTTATCGCCCATCGGTCTTCGGCGACCCGCTCAACACCTTTCACGAAAAGGCGATGCTCTGCCGGGCGGCGGAGAATGGCTGCTGGTTTGCCAGCGTCAATTGCGCCGGTGAGGGGTCGCCAACAACATCGGCGGTGATCCGCCCCGATGGAACGGTGCTGGCATGGCAGCCCTACGCCAGGGAGGGGCTGCTGCTGGCAGACATCGACCCCGCCCAAGCCGATGGACTCCTCGCTGCCCGGTGCCGCATGAGTCTCCCGCACGACCCGGCTGGCAGTACATTTAGTGAGGCCGGTTCGTACCGGGGGTAACCACGCCGACTCTCCGCGATCAACTGCAGGCCACACTGGGCGACTCCTACGCTCTCGACTGTGAGTTGGGGGGCGGCGGGATGTCGCGGGTGTTCCTGGCGGAAGAGACCGCATTGGGCCGGCGTGTGGTGGTCAAGGTGCTGCTGCCCGAACTGGCTGCCGGCGTGAGCGTGGAACGCTTCCGCCGCGAAATCCAGTTGGTAGCCAAGCTGCAGCATCCGCACATCGTGCCGGTCCATGCTGCCGGCGAATCCGGCGGTCTCCCCTATTTCACCATGCCGTTCGTCGAGGGGGAGTCGCTCCGCACCCGGATCGCGCGCGACGGCGAGCTGCCAATTGCCGAAACCGTCCGGCTGCTGCGCGACATCGCTTCTGCTCTGGCGTACGCCCACGCCCAGGGTGTCATCCACCGCGACATCAAACCCGACAACGTTCTCCTCTCGGCCGGATCCGCCGTCGTCGCCGATTTCGGGGTGGCCAAGGCGATCTCCAGCTCGACGACCAGCGGCGAGGTGTTCGCGATTACATCGACCGGAATGGCGCTCGGCACTCCGGCATACATGGCGCCGGAGCAGGCGGCGGGCGATCCTGCGATGGATCACCGCGTGGATATCTACGCCTTTGGCGTAACCGCCTATGAGATGATCGCCGGCCGGCCGCCGTTCACCGGACGAACACCCCAGGCAATCCTCGCGGCCCAGGTCACTGAAACCCCAATAGCGATCCAGAGCTTGCGGCCGAGCATGCCTGCGGCGCTGGCAGCGCTGGTGATGCGCTGTCTCGAGAAGCACGCCGCCGACCGCCCCAGTGTGGCGGACGAAATCCTCCACTCACTCGATGCCATGGCCACGCCGGCGAGCGGTTCGACGCCGACGCAGACGGTCCCCGCGATTTCGAGCGCAACCGCGCCGGTGCCGGTTCGCCGGCACCGCCTGGCCCTGGGAGGAACCGCACTCGGAGTCGGCATCATCGCGCTGGGCCTGGTGCTGTGGATGCGCGGCCGTTCGCCGGTACCGATTCCCGACCAGCCAACCGACTCGGTGCCCGCCGCCGGTCCGAGCGTCATCACGCCTGGTGCGCCGGCAGCAACGCCTGACGATCGATCTGCCGCGCCGGTCGAAAGCGCCGCGTCGGCGCCCGCTCCCGTCCGGCGCCCGCGGCCGGCGGAGACCGCAGTCAATCCGGCACCCAAGCCGGCGCCCGATACCGGCGTGGTCACCCGGCTCCGGATCGCTGCGCTCGCTGCCCGGCAGTCGGCCGTCGGGCGCGGCGTAGTAGCAGAGCAGCTCGCGCGCGGCGACACATTGCTCGCCGGCGGCGACTCGCTGTTGCGGGCTCGTCGCCCCGACCAGGCCGGCATCGCCTACTCTGCCGCCGGTGCTTCCTGGACCAACGCGACTCCTCATACCGAGGCGCGGGAAGTCCAACCACCGGCGGTGGCGCCCAAGCCGGTGCCGCAACCGCCGGCGCGACAGCCGCCTGCGGACCCACGCCCGGCCATCGAGGCGGTGGTCTCCAACTACGCTTCGGCTATCGAGTCAGAGAGAACCCAGAGGATTCGGCAGGTTTATCCCAACCTGACAGCGGGCCAGGAGCAGGATTGGCGGCAGTTCTTCGACGCGGTGGATGATGTCGACGTCCAGCTGGACATCGCTCAATTGGCGGTGTCGGGCGATTCCGCCGAAGCGACGGTAACGGGGGTGTATCGGTTCGCCAACTCGACCACCCATAAGCATGAGCAGCAGCCGGTCACGATCCGGATGTCGCTGATCCGCAACCGTGAAGGCGCCTGGTCGGTGGCGACGATCCGCTAGAAGTTGTACTCGAGTCCGAAGGTCCAGAAGAGATCAGGACGGAGGCCGCCGCGATTGAAGGGCCAGGCAGCGTTGGCCAGCAGGGTCACGTTCTGACTGGTGGTGAATTTGACGCCCAGCGAGCCGTTGATGATGTCGTCACGCCGATCGGGCAGGTTGGAGGTGTGAACCACTCGGCGGAACGGGGCTTCGATGATCACGTCGCCCGGCGTGCGGAGATTGCTGGTTCCGACCTGAAATTCGGAGACGAGATCGGCCGCCAGCGTTGCCCAGGGGGCGAGCAGCTGATCGAACCCCAGCGTGGCGAGGAAGGCATCGGTGTCGTTATCCCCGCTGCGGTACAGGTAGCCGAGATTGGCGTGCGGTGCGAAGGCGCCGAATCGGGCGGAGGCGATGGCGATTCCGCGGCCGGCAAAGCTGCCGCTGCCCAGGAGATCGTCTTCATCTCCGGTCGGGATCCGGCCTTCGATCAAGAGTCCGACTGACAACGGCTCCGACTCCCGCAGATTGAGCTTGACCCGGGCCGCGACGTCGCCCAATCCGGTGGCCGATCCATCCACGAACCGCGACGCGGTGAGCACCGGGTTGTCGGGTGTACCGGCAAAGAAATGCGGGGCGGGGCCGCCGCCGAAGGGAACGATTTGCGCCTCGCTCTGTCCGTGCAGCGACGTGTTGACCAGCGGCACCACCACACCGACGTCGAGCCGGTCGGTGATGCCGTACGTCACCAGGAAGGATGTCACCGTCAGGTCGACGCTGAGATCGAGCCGGAGATCGATTGTGGCATTCTCGAAATCGGGAATGCCCATCTTGGAGCAGTCGCCGCCGAAGGTCTCGTCGCAGCCTGGAAAGTCCACGTTCTCGTGGGTGAACGTGAGATCGAGGTTATGGAGATCGACCCCGCGGAGAGTTCGGAAACTGGCCCCCGACCGATGGACCGCCACCAGCATTCGGCCCCGTCCCAGCGTCTGGGCCCGTTCGCCGAATACCGGCCCGGCTGAGCGCGACGTGCGAACCGGCACTCCGCCCTCGAAGCGGAAAGTAGAACCGCCGCTGGCCGCGCTCACCGGCAGGTTGCCGACGCTGGCGCCCACCGAATTGGTGAGGAAACTGATGATCGTGGCGTTACTGGAAACGGCGGATGGAACGAAGTGATCGCCGTGGGCCTGGATGTTGGCGGGGTTGTCCGGATTGCCTGAGCCGCCGAGGAAGAGCACGTCTTCCCCGTCGCCGAAGATAAAGAGCTGAGAGACCTTTTCGCGCAGGCCCTGCGCGTGGAGCGGCACAATGGGGAGGAGGGCGATCGCGATGGCGGGTAGCAGGCGGCGCACACGTCCCTCCGGGGTCGGACAGGTGAGTCTATCTTATCGGTATCGGGCCAAACCGCAAGCACCGCCGGCCGGCTCATGACCGCGCGACCGTTCCTCACCGCCGAGTGGCGTTTCCTCGCCATGCTCAACTTTGAAATCGCCCCGGCGACGCTGGCGCCCTGCGTACCGCGGGAAACCGAACTCGACTCCTTCGACGGCCGCACACTGGTGAGTCTCGTCGCCTTCCGCTTTCTTCGAACCAGAGTGCTCGGCGCGCCGATTCCCTTCCACCGCAATTTCACCGAAGTGAATCTGCGGTTTTACGTCCGCCGGATGGGAGCAGAGGGATGGCGACGCGGGGTGGTTTTCATTCGGGAATTCGTGCCTCGACCCGCCATCGCCTGGGTTGCCCGGCTATGCTATGGTGAGCCGTATCGCACCAGTGCGATGCGTCACCGAATCGAGATGACCGATGCCGCTGCGGGCGCACCCGGTGTGGTGGAGTATCAATGGAAGTCGGCCGGGCGCTGGCATACCATTAGCGTTGAGACGGGCGGGGCTCCCGCAGTTCCCGAGTCCCGGTCTGAGGCGGCATTCATTGCGGAACATTATTGGGGCTATACCGCGCAGCGGGATGGTGCATCGCGCGAGTACCGGGTCACCCATCAGCCGTGGCGAGTCTGGCCGGCCACCGCAACGCTGGATTGCGATGCGACATCACTCTATGGCAGTGCGTTCGCCTCGGCGCTGAGTGCTCCGCCCTGTTCCGCGTTCGTGGCCGAAGGCTCACCAGTGGCGGTTTATCGGAGTGAGACACTTGCAGTCTGATCGATTGGGCTGGGGACTGGCGGCGCTGTTCGTGATCGGCTCGCTGTTCCCGTCGCGACTCACCGCACAGGAAGCGCAGGCACACTCGACGCCGAGAGGTGTGGTGTGCCTCGTGACGCTCGATTCAATGGAAGCGGTCCTGGCGCGCGACTACTCCGGATATTCCAGTCGCCTGCCGCACGACAGCGCCGCCTACCGGGCGCTCACCGACAGTGTTCGCGCGGTCGCTGGCACATCGGACGACTACCACGTCTGTATCCCGGCGCTGCAACGGATCACCCGCTTCTTTCGCGACCGGCATCTCATGATCTGGCAGTCGGCGCCGCCCGAGCCCGCTCCATCGGGCGATTCCGGCGTTGCCAAGCCGCCGGCCCGCAGCAGCCCTGCGGCGGTTGACTCCTCCGTCTGGCCGTCGGTTCGCCGGCTGGACGACAGTACTGCTCTGATTCGCATTCCTGATCTGGCATGGCGGCTCGAGCCGGTGATTGACAGCGTCCTGTCGGCCCACTGGACCGAACTGCTTGCCACGCCATATCTCATCATCGACATGCGGGGCAACAGCGGCGGCTGCACCTGCTCGTACCATGCGCTGCTGCCCCTGCTCTACGTATCCCCGATCAAGCAACCGCGGGTGGAAGTCTGGACCTCGCCGGCGAACGTTGCGATGTATCGGAGATGGTCGGCCGACCCGACCTTTCCGGCCGACGCCAAGGCATCAATCGACAGCATACTCCCGACCATGACCGCGCATCCCAACCAATTCGTGGTGCTGGCACCGGCCACCGAAATCCGGTTGGATACGATCTTCCCGAGACCGCGCCGAATCGCCGTCTTGGTGGATAGTGGCTGCGCCAGCAGTTGCGAGGATTTCGTGCTGGCAGCGAGGCAGAGTTTCAAGGTCACCGTCATGGGCACCAGCCATACGGCGGGATACCTCGGCTACGGCAATCTGCGCGGTGTCTGGCTACCGGGATGGCGGCGGATGATGATGCCGACCACTCGCTTTCCCGAGCTCAACGCCAGCGACATCGGCTACGACGGCATCGAGCCGGAGGTGCTGATCCCGAAGGGCGAACCGGATCCGGTGGAATTTGCCCGGCGGTATCTCCGATCATCCAATCCGTAGCGGCTATTCAGCGTACATCGCGTCGGGGTCGGCGGCCGCCAGTTCCACCAGAAACCCGCCGATGCGCTCCACCACCGCCCGCACGAAGCGCTCGCCCTTGTCGGCCGTGGCTGCCGCCGGGTTCCCCACCCCGGTGTCGTCGGTGACTTCGGTCCAGTGGCGCGGCGCCCAGGCCCATCCTTCGCGGAGCCCGGTGACGCGGAACGGTTTCGCTCTCCCCGGGCCCGCCGTGGAAAGCGGCCGCACCAGTTCGGGTGCCAGGTGTTGTGTAACGCTCGTCTCCAGTTCGCCGGCATGATCACCCGGCTCGGTAAAGAATTCCGCCGGCGCGATGCAGTTGTACCAGTTGAGCTGACAGAGGAAAACCTCCGCTCCCGGCTGCAGCTCGCGGATGATCTGGCGAAAATCGTTGCCGCCATGACCGTTCAGGATCACCAGCTTGCGAATCCCATAGCCCCGGAGACTGGGGAGCAGGTCGCGGAGGATGGCGGCCTGCGTACTGGGGTTCATATTGAGGCAGAGGGGAACTTCGAGCTGGCCGGTCTGCACACCGAACGGTACGGTGGGGAGCACCACCACGCGGGCGCCGCGCTGGTGGGCATACTCCGCGGCGCGGGCCGCAATCTCGCCCGCTTCGATGTTGTCGGTGCCATAGGGGAGGTGGCGATTATGCGCTTCGGTAGCGCCCCACGGCAGCACCGCCACATCGTAGCAGGCGGCGCGAACGTCGTCGAGCGAGGCTTCGGACAGGATGTACGGACGAGGGGACATCAACGCGACTCCTGACGTTTGGACATGCTCAAAATGGAGTGAGCGATCAATGACTCTAGCGACGGTACCCCGCAGACATCCAGTGCTGAGCTGCCGTGCGATGTGGTTCTCCATGGTGCTCCTGATCGGGCTGGTTGGCTGCGCCCCGAATCGCCAGATCGAGGATCAGGGCGACACGTCGGCACACATTCCCTTCGGCCCGGTCCCCACCTATCCTGGCGACTCAGTGTATCACATTGACGGCGTGCCAGTCGTGGCGGTGCTGCCTCCGGTGAGCGACACAGCCGACCCGCGTCTGATCGGCGCGGTGCTTACTACCGGCTTGCAACTGGGGTTCGATTGGGTTCGCACGGTCATCAAATACCGGGTCTACTGCGTGGGTTTGCGATCCGCCACCGGTCTCCGCGCACCGGCTGCTTCCGTGCTCAACTACGTCACTATTCCGAAGGGCCTCTCGCTCGGAGTTCTGCCAGACTGCGACGGAGTTAACGTGACAGTTTCGGGCGTAAAGCTCGATGGCCCAGGGACTGCTCGCGCCACCATGGGCGTGAGTTGTGGGCCGCTTTGTGGCGCCGACTGGATCTGCGAATTCCGCAGCCGGTCTGATCGCTGGTCGGTGCACGCATGCCGGATCGTCGGGATGAGCTGAGCTCAAGGAGGTGGATTGTGTCACGCCGAATCTGCCTGTCGGGAATAGCTTGGCTGGTGCTGCTCGCGTCGGCCTGCCAGTCGACTGCTCGCTACACGTATGATCACCAGCCACTCCCGATGCCACTCGAAAGCCGCGATCCCGCGGCCGATGCTATCGCAGCCCTGGCCCATCACGATCATCGGCTGCTGGCGTACGACAGTGACTACGCCCCGCTAGTGCCCGGCATCCCTGGTGGTGAGCAGAATTGTTATGTAGAACAATTGGGAATCCGGATCGTTGGAGGACAGAGCGGTGTCGCCCCGTTACCGGTCACCCCCGCCGACTCCGCTGCGGCACGCGCCGAAATGGCGCAGTTTCCCAAAATCATGACCTACAGCGTTGCCTACAACCGCGCGCTGATCGCGCACCTGCCCGACGACCGGTGCGCCAACCGCAAGCAATGACAACCCAGCTCCCATGATTCAGCTGATCTCTCTCCTCGGTGCGCTTCTCATCCTGCTTCCCTTTGCCGCCAGCCAGCTCGGGCGGCTCGGCGTGCGGACTCGCACCTACCAGTTGCTCAATCTGATCGGTTCGGGCGCGCTCACCGTCGTGGCGGTGATCGAGCGACAGTACGGATTCATCCTGCTCGAGGGGATCTGGGCGCTGATGAGTCTCCTTGTCCTGGCCCAGCTGCTCCGGGGATCTCGACCGATCGCCCCTCAATGAATTAGTTTGGTGCAGTTCTGTGGGCACCGCCACGCCGGAGCCCAACCCGGCGCCAAGGCGGGTCCCGTTCCGCCGCCGCTCCAACCTTCCCACTCGGGGAACCGCTATGCCAGCCAGTCGCGTAAGGCGCATTGGGCAAGGTTTGGCGCTGGTCACTCTCCTTGGTCTCGCCGGCTGCGGCGGCGATGGCACCGGTCCGTCGGAACCCGCCCTCACCGGCAACTGGGCCGGCACCATTTCGGCATCGGGCGGCACCGCCGACATCTCGATGTCACTCAACGAGCTCAACGGAAAAGTCAGCGGCACCGGCGAGCTCAGCGGCGCCGATACCGTTCCCCTCACCATCAATGGCACCCACCGGCAGCAGCAGGTCAGTCTCACCATCAGCTCCGCGGGGTTCGCCCCGATTCAGTTCGTGGGGTCGGCCGATCAGGGCTCCATGACCGGCACCCTCAACGGCTCCGGATTCGTCGATGTCGACATTACCATCGCGAGGGAGCAGTAGCCGCTTCGAACGCGGGAG
>DASSTY010000007.1:0-3346 GCA_035707585.1 Gemmatimonadales bacterium | reverse complement strand
TGCCGGCCACCTTGCGCGCCAGCTCCACCGCCTTCCGGAACGGTGCCGAGATGCCGATCAGGGCGATCTGATCGCTATGGCCGTTCTGCTTGAGGAGCTGGATCCGAAGGTCCTGAGCTTCCCGGGCCACCATCACGACGTGAGAGGCGCGGCCGATCAGCACCTGGAGATGGGTTGCCGAGAACGGTTTGGGGAGGTAATCCCAGGCGCCGGCGCGGAGCGCCTCGATGCTGCTGGTGACGCTCGGGTTGCCGGTCATGACGACCACGATGGTATCCTTGTAGGCCTCGAGCGCGGCCTGGAGGATTTCCAGCCCCGACACCTGCGACATGTAGAGATCGACCAGGATGATGTCGAATTTCCGCCGCTTGACGGTGTCGAGCGCCTCTTCCCCCCGGCCCACCAGCGTCACATTGTATCCGTCCATCTGGAGCACGCTGGCGCAGCTTTCCCGAAGGGTCCGCTCGTCGTCCACCACCAGGATCCGGATGCTGGCCTTGACGTCGGCCGGGATCGAGAGCGGGTCGCGAGGGCCGCCATCGGTGGCGGTCTCAGAACGGGGGCTGGTGTAAGCGATCGACGAACCCATGTGGTCCCCAGGTGCCGGGAGTGGCCCTCGCGGCTCACGCCGCCTCCCCAAACGAGAGGCTGAAAGCGGCCGGAGGTGACTGAATGGCTGCAACAGACAGTGACGTTCTTACTACACCTGACGCGCCCTGTCAAGCCAGATCGTGTGATTCAGGCCACAGCCCCCTGCCTGGACCCACCCACATTGCTGTGGAGGGCGCACCACAGCCTGAGTCTACCGAGTAGATTGCGGCCCGACCCGCCGCGGTATCAGGTTTGCGTGGCGTACGCCCGCTCCCCTGGAACCGGGCAACGCGTAGATTGTCACCCTGGAGTCGCCTTACATGGCCGGAAATCTGATTCCCAACGACCCGAACGACGCCTTGCAGCCCGCCGGCGCCGGCTTGCCTCAGCTCGCCGACGAGGCGCTCCCCCCGATGGCCCCGGTCGAAGCCGACGAGGGAGTCCAGTGGGGACGCTACATCGCCGCGCTGAAGCGATACAAGTGGCTGATGCTGGCTGTGGTCATCGTCGGCACCGGTCTCGGAATCCTGGCCACCCGGTTCCTTCACCCCGAGTATACGGCGCAGGCTACCATCTGGATCGAGCCGGAACCGGAGCGCACCGGTCCGGTCCGCGAAGCCCCGGTGATCCAGTCGTTCGCCTGGGTGCAGTTCCTCCAGACCTACCAGGTCATCGGCACCGTCGTGGAGCAGGAGCATCTCTACCTGCAGCCGCAGACCAAGGTCGACGCTGCCGTCTTCGACAAGTTCCAGCTGGCCGACCGGAACCAGCCCGGCGACTACGTGCTGGCGCTCGATGCCAACCAGCACCGCTATACGCTCAGCACGTCCGACGGCGTTACGGTGGAGAGCGGCCAGCTGGGCGATTCGATCGGCCGCGCGGTCGGGTTCAAGTGGCAACCGCCGCTCGCCGCGCTCAACGGCGTCGATGAAATCAAGTTCACCGTGCAGAGCCCGCGAGACGCCTCCAACGCACTGTTGGGCCGGCTCACTCCGCAGATGGCCGATAACGGCAACTTCCTCCAGTTGATGCTGACCGGCACCGATCCTCGGCAGATCACCAGCACGCTCAACACGCTGGTGAACGTTTTCGTCGAAAAGGCCGCCGAGCTGAAGCGCCAGAAGAGCAGCGAAACGGTCAAGGCGCTGGCGCTGCAGAAGGATTCCACCTATCAGGCCTACCAGGAGGCGCTGTCGGCCCTGGAGCACTTCAAGGTCAACACCATCACCAAGCCCACCGAGGGCACCCCGGTGGCAGGCGGAATCCAGCTCACCCAGCCCACGGTGATCAGCAATTACTTCGGACAGAAGCTGCAGCTCGAACAGATCCGGCGCGATCGCCAGGCACTGAAGGCGGTGCTCGACCGCGCCAAGTCCGGCGCGATTACGGTAGACGCGTTCCAGCAGATCCCGACGGTCCAGAATGCCCCCGACCTCAAGGCTGCGCTGGCCGATCTCACCACCGCCGAGGACAGTCTTCGCCGGCTGCAGAACCGGTACACCGATAAGTCGACTCAGGTGCAGGAAGCGCAGGCGCGGATCCAGCGACTGCGGCAGCAGACCATCCCGGCCTATGCCAACGCGCTGATCGGGACGCTGGACGCTCAGGAATCCATGCTCGGCAAGCAGATCGCCAGCGCGTCGTCCGAGCTGCAGTCGATCCCGACCCGGACGATCACCGAACAGCGCCTGATGGGCGAAGTGAACAATGCGGCAGGGCTCTACTCTCAGGTCGCCGCGCGCTACATGGAAGCCAAGCTGGCGGAGGCCAGCGCCATTCCCGACGTGAAGGCGATGGACCCCGCGGTGCAGCCGCAGAAGCCCAGCAGCAACACGGCACCGCGCATCGTGTTCATGGCATTCATGGCGAGCATCGGTCTGGCGGTCGGTCTGGCCATTCTGCTCGACCAGCTCGACAAGCGGTTCCGCTACCCCGACCAGGTTACCCGCGAACTGGGGCTCAGCATCCTGGGCGCCATCCCGGCCATCCGCCGGGTCAAGCCCGGCGAGCGCGATGCCGAAGAGGCTTCGCAGGTCATCGAAGCGTTCCGTACGGTACGGATGAATCTGGCGCACTCCTATGGCGCGGCGGGGCCGGTGCTGCTGACCATCACCAGCCCGGGAGCGGGAGACGGCAAGTCGCTGGTGAGCTCCAACCTGGCGTTGTCGTTTGCCGAAGCGGGTTACAAGACGCTGCTGATCGACGGCGACATCCGCCGCGGCGAACTCCACCGGATGTTCAACGTGGATCGCCGCCCCGGCTTGCTCGACCTGCTGGTTGGCCAGAGCCAGCTCGATCAGGTGCTCCGCCCCACGACGCACCGCAATCTCACGATGATTCCCTGCGGCACCCGGCATCAGCACGGGCCGGAGCTGCTCGGCTCCAACGCCATGCGGTCACTGATCGCCACGCTCAAGAGCCGCTACAACGTGGTCATCGTCGACAGCCCGCCGCTCGGCGCCGGCATCGACCCGTTCGTGCTGGCCACCGCCACCGGTCACATGATGCTGGTGCTTCGCTCCGGCGAAACCGACCGCCAGATGGCGGAGGCCAAGCTCAAGCTGCTCGACCGGCTGCCGGTGCGAATCCTGGGCGCTGTGCTGAACGACATCCAGACCAGCGGCGTGTACAAGTACTACTCCTACATCTACGGCTATACCTCCGACGAGGAGCCCACGCCGCAGTTGACCGGCGGGTCGGTGGACACGCACGAGCGCTGACCACCACGCTGGTACGGAAAGGACAAAGGCCCTCG
>DASSTY010000006.1:0-4209 GCA_035707585.1 Gemmatimonadales bacterium | reverse complement strand
CCGGTGGAACAGCTCCGGTGCGATCGCGACGAACCCGATCCCGGCGTACCGATCGGCGATTTCCCTGAGCGAGGCATTGACGCCGAAGGCATCCTGCAGCACCATAATTCCGGGGCCGGAACCGGCGCCGGACGGCCGCGCAACGTACGCATTCATCGTGGTGCCATCGCTCACCCGAACCACTGCCTGATTCGATCCCTCGGTCATCGGTGCAACCCCCTTTGGCTGGAGTCTGGCGGATATCGCCATTTTCCAAAGTGTTTTGGATGACCGGGGCGCGCCAGTGCTACCGGAAATCAATGGGACGACCGGGGTGGCACCAGCGCAACGATCTTCGCACCGGCGCTCCGCGCCAGGTCCATCGCGGTGATCACCTCGCGGTACTGGCGGTTCGGTGCGGCCGACACGAACAGCACTCCGGCTGCCTGCCCGGTGTAGATCGCCCGGAGCTGCGCCTCGAGCTGGCCCAACGGCACCGGCTGCCGGTTGATCGCATAGCTTCCGTCTGCTCGGAGATCGAGCACGATCTGCGACCCGCCGGGAACCGGAGCCGAGCGAGTCGCCGGCGGGGTGCTGACCTGAAACACATGGCGCACCTGCACGGCCAGCATGAAGATCACCAGCAGCACCAGCAGAACATCGATGAACGGCGTAATATTCGGCTCGGCGTTGAGCCGCGCGGAGGGAAGCGGCATCACTCGATGCATCGGGCGCTCCGGTCTGGGGACGTTCACACAATAAGGCGCCGGCATGAGCCGCCGCTGAGCGGCGGATGACAGAACGCTCACATCCGGATTAGGAGTCTTTCCCTGGTGAGCACCGATCTACCGGACCGCTTCCTGCCCGAGCGCCCGCTCACGCTCGCAGAGTGAGAGGCGGCGAGTACCTGCCGACCGCCGCGTTCTATCTGGGACTGCTGGTAGGAAATGCCGGAGCGTTCTTCACCTGGTACTTCATGTATATCTGGTATCGCGACCCTGGTGACTGACCGACCTACCGGAGCGCCGATGGGAACTGGCCGGCTCGAGGCCTTCAGCGACGGCGTCCTCGCCATCATCATCACGATCATGGTGCTGGAGCTGCGCGTCCCGCACGCCACCACCATCGGCGCGCTGCGGCCGCTTGTCCCGGTATTCCTCAGCTACGTACTCAGCTTCATCTATCTCGGCATCTACTGGAACAATCATCATCACATGCTGCACGTTACCCGCGAGGTCGATGGCGCGATCCTCTGGGCCAATCTCCATCTGCTGTTCTGGTTGTCCCTGGTTCCGTTCGTTACCGCGTGGATGGGTGAAAATCATTTCGCGTCGGTGCCGATGGCGCTCTACGGGGTCGTGCTCCTGATGGCCGGGATCGCGTACTGGATTCTGGAGCAGGCGATTCTGGCGAGGCAGGGCCCCGACTCCGTCCTGCGAACGGCGGTCGGTCGGGATCTCAAGGGAAAGATCTCGCCGGTCGGCTATATCATCGCCATCCCCGCGGCGTTCCTCTCGCCCTGGATTTCGGGCGCGCTCTACGTGACGGTCGCGCTGATCTGGCTGGTGCCCGACCGCCGGATCGAGCGAGTGGTGATGGGCATGCCGGCGCCAACCGGAGACCGCTAGCCGGTCCCGACGGGGCCGCGCTCGCGCATCCAGCGCTCCGATACCTCGCGGCCGCGCGCGACGTCATCCACCACCAGAATCAGCTGGTGCTCGTGATCGCTGTAGAGTACCTCGATGTTCACTCCGGCTTCGGCCATGGCTCGGGTGAGCCGTCCGAGCTGACCGGGGATCGCCTGATCGAGCCGCTGCACCAGCACCTCGCGATCGGCCAGCACCCGGATCCCGGCGGCGCTGAGCGCGATCCGGGCCGCAGCGCCGTCGCTTACCAGAAAGTGGGCGGCGCCAACGCCATTGACCACCCACGCGCCACCGCCTTCCACGCTTACCCCGGCGCCGCCGAGCGCCTCTCCCATTGCTGCCAGCGCGCCGGGGCGATTTTCCAGTTCGATCGTGAGATCTCGCATCGCAGTTTCCCTGTTACGCAGTTTCGATGATGGGCTGGTGACGAATCGGCGCGCTGCAGGAGTTGGCGATGAAACACTGCTGGTGCGCAGCGTCGTGCAGGTCCAGCGCCATCGCCGCGTCTGCACAATCGGCGATTCGGACTCTGGGGTGCAGCACGAATTCTTCAAACCGGCCCGCTCCGTTGGGCAGCAGGGCAAGCGTGGCGCGGGCCTCATCCTCGTAGGCCAGCACCGAAATCCCGTGCCGGGCGCAAAGCGCCAGATAGGACAGCATGTGGCAGGCGGAGACCGCGGCCAGCATCAGATCTTCGGGATTGTACCGATCTGGTGAGCCGCGAAACAGCGGGTCGGCGCTGCCGGACAGGTCGGGCTTGCCGGCGAGCTCGAGATGATAGTCGCGCCGGTAGTTCTGATAACTGGCGGTGCCCTGGCCGGCGTTGCCATCCCAGACCAGGCGGGCGGCATACTGGTGCTGCCGGTTCGACATCCTGACCTCCGGTAAGCGGTATGCCCGTAAGCTAGCTCTTGTCGTGTCAGCATGCTTCGGCTATCATCGAAATATGCCGAACAATCCCGACATCGCCGCCGTGGCCGGTGCGCTCGCCGATCCCACCCGTGCCCGGATGCTCGCCGCCCTGATGGATGGCCGAGCCCGCACAGCCACAGAGCTGGCTCTGGAAGGTGGAGTAACACCGTCCACCACCAGCAGCCACCTGGCCAGGCTCCGCGATGCGGGTCTGGTTTCGCTCACCAGTCAGGGACGCCACCGCTACTACCGGTTGGCGGGCACCGAGGTCGCCTCGGCAGTGGAGGGGCTGATGACCGTGGCGCCGCGAGCCCGCCGCGCCCCGCTCCCGGGGCCCGCCGATCAGCGTCTGCGGCATGCCCGGGTCTGTTACGATCATCTGGCGGGAGAAGCCGGTGTTGCGCTGTTCGAACGAATGCGTGCCCGGCGGTTCGTCTCGGGCAATGATGAAGAGCTGGCGCTCACGCCGGCGGGCGAAGCGTGGTGCCGGCGGATCGGGCTCGACCTGGCCGAGCTGCGATCACGACGGCGTCGGCTCTGCCGGGCCTGCCTCGACTGGAGCGAACGCCGCACTCATCTGGCCGGTGCGCTAGGCGCCGCGCTGCTGGACCGGCTGTTCGCGCTGCGCTACGCCAGCCGCGAGCGCAATGGCCGCCGCGTGCTGCTGTCTCCACGAGGAGAGGCGTTTGTGAAAGGGCTCGAGCTGGCGCGTTAGCGGGAGTTCGGGGTGGGCGCGCTCGACGCGGCCAGACCGGCGGTGTTGGGGGAGCGAAATTCGAAGTAGACCCGGTGCCGGTTCGATTCGGCGAGTACGATCCCGGCCCCGGTCAGGCCATCCTCCGCCAGCATGTTCCGGGTGATGTCGGCACCGCCACCGCTGTGGGTCACCGCCGTCCAGGTCTGCGGAAGCCAATCGCGGATGATCTTTTCGATTTCGTGAAAGCGTTTGTCGGCCCGCTTCTGATCGCGCGCAGCGAAGATCATGCAGTGGACTGCCCGGCTGCGCGTGATTTCGCAGTCATAGGTGCCGGGCAGATCGATTTTCGACTCATAGACCCCGGTCTGCGCAGAGGGATACGGTACCGCGATCCCCTGCGCGTCGGCAAAGTCGTTCGCGCTGGCCGCGTCAAGGCTATCGAGTGCGAGCTTCCAGGCATTCTTATCGGTCTTGATGTCAATGCAGGCCGCCAGACTCTGGATCAGCTCCTCGCCGCCCAGGTGATTGGCATCGCCCCGGGAATGCCGCAGCTCCCGCTCGATCATGGCCACATGGCCGCCGCGGATCATGCCGCTTTCGACCATCAGCTGAATCGCCCAGCAATCGGCCTCCCGCTCTGCGCGGGGTGATTCGCCGGTCCAGACATGGCCCAGCACATGGTGCGCGCATTCATGGAAGTACACAAAGATCTGCATCGGCCGGTTGGCCCGGTCCATGAGATGCTTATTCCAGTAAATCACCGGCTTGCCATCGACGATCGTAGCCAGGCCGCCCCAGCCCATGTCGTTCTTGACCCGCAGCTCTACCGGTCGCTGCTGGCGGTCGAGACATCCGGTGAGGTCGTGTTGCGCGTGAAGTGCGGCGGGTGCGGCAACCATCCCCAGCAGCGCCGCCGTGGCGCCAACCCAGCCGCCCCATGTGCGGTGGTTCATTTGCGCGAAACGTCCTGTTCTC
>DASSTY010000005.1:0-3671 GCA_035707585.1 Gemmatimonadales bacterium | reverse complement strand
CCGCTCTTGGCTTCGACGGTGGTAACACCGAGCATCAGCATCTCGTCCAGCCGCCGGGCAGACAGATGCACCAGTTCGGCCGCCGTCGCAGCCCGGGTGGCCCGCATCGTCGAAGCAATGCCGCCGCCCCGCCTGGCAATTTCCAGGTAGCTCTTGCCCAGCGCACGCTCGGCAAATTCATCGGCGCGCCAACCGGCAAACGCGAGATGGGTATGGCAGTCTACCAGCCCGGGAACGACCAGCCGACCGCCCGCGTGCTCCGCCGGCGCATCGGTCCACTCGGAGGGCAGCTCCCGCTCGGGACCGGCCCAGCGAATGACGCCGTCTTCCCAGGCCAGCGCCGCGTCGGTGATCGCATTCAGTTCCCCCTGCCCACCTTCTGCCCGACAGGTGGCCAGCAGGCCAATTTTGCGAAGTACATGGGGACCGCGCGCCGGCGGCGCCGTCATGAACGCTCGCCGACGTCGTTGATCATCGGGAGATCGATGCCGCGCTCGTTGGCGGTTTCGATCGCCAGCTCATAGCCGGCATCGGCGTGGCGCATGACGCCGCTCCCCGGATCGGCCGTGAGGACGCGCTGCAATCTGCGGTCGGCCATCTCGGTGCCGTCGGCCACCGCCACCATCCCGGCGTGAATCGAATAGCCAATCCCTACTCCGCCGCCGTGATGCAGCGAGACCCAGCTCGCCCCGCATGCGGTATTGAGCATGGCGTTGAGCAGCGGCCAGTCGGCGATCGCGTCGGATTGATCGCGCATCGCTTCGGTTTCGCGGTTGGGTGAAGCAACCGATCCGGTATCGAGATGGTCACGCCCGATCACGATTGGCGCGCGCACCTTCCCCTTCTTTACCAGCCAGTTGAATCGCTCGCCCATCCGCGCCCGCTCGCCATACTCCAGCCAGCAGATTCGTGCGGGGAGTCCCTGAAAGTGGACCTTCTCGCGCGCCTTCCTGATCCAGCGAGTGAGCGGCTCCTTGTCGGGGAACGTTTCCAGAACGGCATCATCGGTCGCAGCGATGTCCGCTGGATCGCCCGAGAGCGCGGCCCACCGGAAGGGGCCGGCGCCGCGGCAGAACAACGGACGGATGAACGCTGGGACAAAACCCGGGATCTCAAAGGCCTTGTCCATGCCGCGGTGATCGGCCACCTGGCCGCGGAGATTGTTGCCGTAGTCGAACGTGATGGCGCCGCTTTTCTGCAAATCCAGCATCGCCTGCACGTGCGTCACCATCGAGTCGAGCACCCGAGATTCGTAGGTCGCCGGGTCGCGCTCGCGGAGTTCGGCGGCGGCCTCCAGCGAAAAGCCGGCCGGGATGTACCCGATCCTGAGATCGTGCGCCGCAGTCTGATCGGTCAGTACATCGGGCACTACGCCCCGGCGAACCAGTTCGGGAAGCACCTCCGCGATGTTCCCCACCAGCCCAATCGACAACGCCTCGCCACGCGTCCGGGCGTCGTCCACCTGCTTGAGTGCCGCATCGAGATCGTGCTCCAGCCGGTCGCAGTAGCCGGTGTCCACCCGCCGCCGAATCCGGCTTTCGTCAACATCCACGCCGAGGAATGCGGCGCCGTTCATCGTGGCGGCGAGTGGCTGCGCGCCACCCATGCCGCCCAGCCCGGCCGTCACCACCAGCCGTCCGGTCAGCGAGCCGCCGAAGTGCTGGCGCGCGCACTCGGCAAAGGTTTCGTAGGTGCCCTGGAGAATTCCCTGGGTGCCGATGTAGATCCAGCTCCCCGCTGTCATCTGCCCATACATCGTGAGGCCCAGCGCTTCCAGCCGGCGGAACTCGTCGATGGTGGCCCACCGCGGCACCAGATGCGCATTGGCGATCAGCACCCGGGGCGCTTCGTCGTGGGTCCGGAACACCCCGACCGGCTTGCCACTCTGGATCAGCAGCGTCTCGTCGTTCTCCAGCCGGCGAAGGGTCTCGATGATCTTCTCGAAGGCCGCCCAGTTCCGCGCCGCCTTCCCACTGCCCCCGTAGACGATCAGCTCATCCGGCCGCTCGGCGACGGCCGGATCGAGGTTGTTCATCAGCATTCGCATGGCCGCTTCCTGGTGCCAGCCCTTGCACGACAGGGTGGTCCCAGTGGGGGCGGTGATGGTGCGCGGGACGGCCGTGGTGGTCATGAGGACAGGCAGCTCCAATGAGGGAATAGGGGAATCTACCGCCAGCCGGTACGGGGGTGAACCGGACCCGCCATATTAGGAGCCGAGCCGGGATGACAACCTTTCGGGGGCCCGGCCCGTCCAACCCCCTGCATGCAACGTTCACCTGGTGGAGTGGCGACCCTGCCCGACGAACCGGATACCAGCCGCTGGTCGGCCGAAGCGGCGGACGTAACTCTGGCAGCCGCCGGGGATGCGGGAGCCTTTGAGCGGCTCTATCGGGCCCAGGTCGCCCGGATTCACGCGCTCTGCCGGCGGATGCTCTCCGCCGACGAGGCCGACGAAGCCACCCAGGACGTGTTCGTTCGGGCCTGGGAAAAGCTCGGCACGTTTCGCGGTGAATCGGCCTTCGGGACGTGGCTCCACCGGCTGGCCGTCAATGTACTGCTGGGCCGGCGGGCGGCCCACGGACTCCGGCGCGAACGGTACCACGACGGCGACGACATCTTCGCCTCGGTATCGGCCCGGCACGACTCGCCCGAACTGAGTGTGGACTTCGAGGGAGCGATTGGAGCGCTCCCTGAGGGGGCGCGCGAGGTGTTCGTCCTGCACGATGTCGAGGGGTATCGGCACGAAGAAATCGCCGGAATGCTCGGCGTGGCTGTCGGTACCTCGAAGTCACAACTCCACCGGGCGCGGATGGCGCTGCGTCAGTATCTGGATCGCTAGTGTGAGGGTGCCTGGAATGAATGAACACTGGACCGACCGGCTTTCGGAGTATCTCGACGGCGAACTGCCGGACTCGGAGCGTGCCGTCGCGGAACAGCATCTGGCAAGCTGCCCGGAGTGCCAGGAGTTGCTGAACGATCTTCGCGCCGTGAAGACGCGGGCGGCGAGTCTGCCGTCGTCGCAGCCGGCGCACGATCTCTGGCCCGGCATCGCCGAACGCATCGGCCGATCGGCGATGGTGCGGCCCATCAGCACGGCGCCGTCCAAGCGGCGGATCAGCTTCTCGATGCCGCAGCTTGCCGCCGCCGCAGTGCTGGTGGCGGTCTGCTCCGGAGGAGCTGCCTGGCTGATGCGCGGTGAACTGGCGCCCGAGGCCGCGCCCTCGCAACCGATTGCCGCGGCGCCGGCTCCTGTTCGTCCGCTTGCCGCTCGCGCAGTCGCCCGGCAGATCCCCGGCCCCTCGACGCCGAGCTACGCCTCGGCCGTGTCGGAACTGGAGCAGGTCCTGGCCGAGCATCGCGGCCAGCTCGATTCCACCACCGTACGGGTGCTGGAACAGAATCTCGCCGTCATCAACCAGGCGGTGGCTGACGCGCAGGCCGCGTTGGCTCGCGATCCTCAGAACGCCTATCTCAGCAATCATCTCGCGCGCACCATGCAGCAGAAGGTGGCGCTGCTTCGCCAGGCGGCCTCGCTCGCCGCGCAAAGCTAACCGGAGCGAAAGGAGCTCCCAGTGTTGTTCACTCTGATCCCCGGCCTGCTCGCGGCGCTGACGCTGGCGGCCCCCAACGACACGACGATCACGGTGCAGCACGGTCAGCGGCTGGCGATA
>DASSTY010000004.1:0-5363 GCA_035707585.1 Gemmatimonadales bacterium | reverse complement strand
AGCCGCAGAAGATGCAGCGGAATTCGTCGATTTCGTAGATCAGCGGATAGCGATTGCCTTCTTCATCCTCGCCCGGAATCAGCTTGATGCAGTTGGCCGGGCAGATCTGGGGACAGAGTCCGCAGGCAACGCACTTGGAGCGGCCCCGTTCATCGGTGAGCATCCGGTGGGTGCCGCGCCACCGCGCGCTCAGCGCCCAGGCGCCGTCCTCGGTGGTCTGGGTCCGCTGCTCGGGGTACTGCATCGTCACTTTCGGCTCGAACATGTGCTTGAAAGTGAGCGCCATTCCCTTGAGCGTGGCCCGGACGTAGCTCACCTCGCGGCGAGGCCGTTCCAGAACCTTCACACCAATTGCCATCAGCCGGTCACCGGCGCGCCGGAGGGGCGCGCGACAAGAGTGGAGGGTTGCGGCTCGGTCGCGTCGATCAGGCCGCGGCGCCGCCCCTGTGAACCCGAAACGATCAATCCGCGGTCGAGCCCCACGAATACCAGCACCGCCAGCACCACGTTGATCAGGAACAGAACGGCGGCCTCGCCGGTGAAGCTGGTGATGCCGAGGACGTGCTCGATGACCCAGATCGCGATGCAGGTGAGCAGTACGTACCCCAGTGCCAGCGGCATCATGAACTTCCAGCCCAGCGCCATCAGCTGGTCATACCGAAAGCGCGGCAGCGTCCAGCGGATCCACATCACGAAGAAGATCCAGAAGAACGTCTTGGCCGAGAAGAAGAGGCAGCTCACGATCACCGCGAGAACGCTGCCCGATTCGTCCCAGTGGGTGAACGGAATGTCCCACCCGCCGAAGAAGAGCGTCGCCACCATGGCGCTCACGGTTACCACGTTGGCGTACTCGGCGATGAAGAACATCGAGAACTTCATCGCGCTGTATTCGGTGTGATAACCGGCGATCAGCTCGGACTCGGCTTCCGGCAGGTCGAACGGCAGCCGGTTGGTTTCGGCAAAGCCGGCCACCAGGAAGATGAAGAACGAGAGGAACAGCGGCAGCACAAACCAGAGCGAGTGCGACTGCTGGGTGATGATGCTGCTGAAGCTCACATTTCCGGTGAGGAGCAGGATCGGGATGAGGCTGAGCCCCATCGCCACTTCATAGCTCACCATCTGAGCGCTGGCCCGGAGCCCGCCCAGCAGCGCGTACTTGCTGTTGGACGACCACCCCGCCAGCGCGATCCCGTAGACCCCGAGCGAGCTGATCGCGATCACGAAGAGAAAACCGATCGGGAGATCCGCCACCACCATCGGCATCAGTCCCTGGTGAACGAACCGGCCCAGCACGGGGATGGTGAAATCGAAGTTGATGTTGAGCGGCGCGGCAAAGGGGATGACCGCCGACAGCATCAGCGCCGGCACGAACGACATCGCCGGCGCCAGCAGAAAGAGCAGCCGGGTGGATTGAGCCGGATAGGTTTCTTCCTTGAGGATATTCTTGAGTCCGTCGGCGGCGGGCTGGAGCAATCCGGCGTAGCCCACCCGGTTGGGACCGCGCCGGTTCTGCATCCAGGCCGAGACTTTCCGCTCCATCAGCGTCAGCATGGCGACGCCCACCATTACCACGGTGAAAACCACCAGCAGCTTGATGATGCTGAGGAGGAGGAATCCCTTGAGTTCCGGGGTCATCGGGCCACTCCTGCTGCCGGCGCCGCGACGTCGAGCACGCGGCCGCTGAGGCCGAGCGCGGCGTGGGTCACGCCGGCGAACACCGGCCAGCTCTCGCCCAGCAGATCGAACGCCTCCGCGGCGCTGGTCGGCGCGTCGGCGTCGGGACCGGGGCCGGCCAGCACTTCACCGGCAACCCACCAGGCCGGCCGCGCCATTCCCGGCGGCGACTTGGCCTGGAGGAACCGCTGGACCCGGTGATCGCGATTGACGTAGGTGCCGTTCTCTTCTGCCATCGTGGTGGTCGGGAGAATCAGTTCGGCGTTCCGAAGCCCGTCCTGAAGAATGGTAGTCAGCACCACCAGTCGGCCCGGCGCGGTGGCCAGGGCGGCTTCCTCTTCGGGAGTGAGTTCCGGATCGAGCAGAACCACCAGCCCGGCGGTGGTCGCCGCCTCGATGGCGCCCGCCCAGTCGGTGTCGTAGCCCAGCAGCCGGGCGCCGTGCAGGTTGGGGATCCGCTCGCGGCGCAGCGCCAGGTTGGGAACCCCGGCAAGCGGTGCTTCTTCGTCCACGATGGGAACCCGGATGGCGGCGCGCGCCTCGGCCGGCAGGAGGCGGCGAACCAGCCCGAGCGATTCGGTCGAGGCGCGCCCCGACGCCAGCAGCACCGCCGGCCCCGCCGCCTCGCGAATTACCTCTCCCATCCGATCCAGGGCGGTGTCCCAATCGATTGCCACATGGCGATCGCCCTGGCGAATCAGCGGCGCTTCGGCCCGGTCGCCCCGGTTGAGCCACCGGTAGTCGAGACGGCCGTGATCGCACATGAAATGGCGGTTTACTTCGTAGTTGGGACGCGGCCGCAGCCGCACCACCGCTTCGTCGCGGGTATCGATCGTGATGTTGCAGCCCTGGGTGCAGCCGGGGCAGATGCTGGCGGTCTTGTCGAGATCCCAGGCCCGCGCCTTGTGCAGGAAATCCTTCGACAGCAGCGACCCGACCGGGCAAAGGTCTACCACGTTGTCCGACCAGGGGTGATCGAGCTGCTGGCCCGGGTCGATTCCGATGTAGGCGCGATCGCCCCGCTCGGATACGTTGAGCAGCGGCGTCTGGGCGACGTCGGACATGAACCGGACGCAGCGGGTGCAGAGGATGCAGCGGTTGGTGACGTACAGAATGTCCGGCCCGAAATCTTCGACCGGGTTGTACCGCTTGGAATATTGCGAGTAGCGGGTGGCCGCCCGGCCTTCCTGGAAGGTGTAGTCCTGCAGCTCGCATTCGCCCGATTGATCGCAGATCGGGCAATCGAGCGGATGGTTGATCAGCAGAAACTCCAGCACCGCCGTCCGGGCCTTCTGAGCCCGCGGGCTGTTGACCAGCACTACCTGGCCCTCGGCCACCGCGGTCACGCAGGCCGGCATCAGCTTGGGTGCCTTTTCGACCTCAACCAGGCACATCCGGCAGACCGCCGGGGCCGGGAGCGACGGGTGATAGCAGTAATGCGGGATCAATACCCCGACCTGCTTGGCCGCCTCGATGATCGTGGTGCCCTTGGGCACGCTGATCCGGGTTCCTTCGATTGTGACCGTGACGAGGTCTTCCGCCATAGCTCCTCTCAGACCGCAATCAGTGCGGGCTGGCGCGCCCGGGTAATGTAGGCTTCGAATTCACTGCGGAACTTCTTGATCCCGCTCACCACCGGCGCCGCGCAGGAATCGCTCAGCACGCAGATGGTGGTTCCGGTCATGTTATCGGCCAGGTCGAGCAGCAGATCGAGATCGGCTTCCGACCCCTGCCCCGACAGCATGCGCTGCAGGATCCGGGAGGTCCAGCCGGTGCCCTCGCGGCACTGGGTACACTGGGCACACGACTCATGGGCGTAGAACTTGGTGAGCCGCATGACCTGGTAAACGATGTCGGTGGTGTTGTCCATCACGATCATGCCGGCCGAGCCCAGCATCGACCCGCTGGCGATCACACCTTCGTAATCCAGCACCGTGTTCATCATTTCGTCGGCGGTGAGAATCGGCACCGACGAGCCGCCGGGAATGACCGCCTTGAGAGTCCGGCCCTCGGGTACGCCGCCGAACATGTCGTACAGTTCCGAGAACGGAGTACCCAGGGTGATTTCATAGTTGCCGGGCCGCTGCACGTGCCCGCAGACCGAAAAGAGCTTGGTGCCGGTGCTCTTGGGGTTGCCCCGGCAGAGCGACTGATACCAGGCCGCACCCCGGTTAAGGATATGCGGCACCGCGGCCAGCGTCTCGACGTTGTTGACCGTGGTGGGCTGGGCAAAGGCGCCCGCCACCGCCGGGAACGGCGGCTTGACCCGGGGGTTGCCGCGGCGGCCTTCCAGCGAGTTGAGCATCGCGGTTTCTTCGCCGCAGATGTAGGCACCCGCGCCGCGATGCAGCACGATGTCGATCCGCTTGCCGCTGCCCATCGCATCGGCGCCCAGCACCCCGTTGGCGTAGGCCTCCTTGACCGCCAGAGACATGATGGTCCACGGCTCGGTGAACTCGCCGCGAATGTAGATGTAGCAGGTCTCGGCGCCGATGGCGTAGGCGCCGCAGGCACACCCTTCGATCAGGGCATGCGGCGTCCACCGCATGATTTCCCGGTCCTTGAAGGTGCCCGGCTCCGATTCATCGGCGTTGCAGACCAGGTAATGCGGCCGGCCGTCGCCCTTGGGCATGAACGACCACTTGAGCCCGGTGGGAAATCCGGCGCCGCCGCGCCCGCGGAGGCCCGACGCCTTGACCTCGTTGATGACTTCTTCGGGCCCCATGCCAAGCGCCTTCTTCAGCGCCTGATAACCGCCGCGTTCGACCCAGCCCTGGTAGGTGCGGGCGCCGGGATCGCCGAAGTATTGCGACAGGACCACCGTTTCACGGGGATCGCTCGGGTGCGGAAAACCCATCAGACGTACCCTCGAAGAATGTCGGCCACGCGATCCGGCGTCACACTCTCGATGAAGTCGTTGTTCACCAGAATCGGCGTGGCAAATCCGCAGGCGCCGAGGCATTCGGCTTCGACCACCGTGAAGCGGCCGTCGGGGCTGGTGGCGCCGAGCTCGAGGCAGCCGGTTTCGCGGAGAATCGCCGCCAGGGTCTCTTCCGCGCCGCAGAGCCCGCACGGCGAGGTGGTGCACACCTGGATGAAGTAGCGCCCCACCGGATGGGTGTGGTACATGGTGTAGAAGGTGATCACACCGCGAACGTACGCCGGCGTCAGCTCCAGCACCTGGGCGACTTCGTTGATCCCTTCGGGAGAAATCCACCCGCGCGCATCCTGAACCATCCAGAGCGCCGGCAGGAGGCAGGCCTGCTTGGTGGGATATTTGGTGAAGAGATCGTCCAGCTCGGCTCGCCGTTCGCCCACGAACACCGGCTGGTAGGCTTCCTCGGGCGGATGCGCCGCCGCGGTCACCGGTCCACCTCGCCCATCACGATATCCACGCTGGCGTTGATCGCAATCACGTCGGAGAGGAGCGCGCCTTCGCACATCTTGGGCAGGGCCGAAAGATTAAGAAAAGCCGGCGGCCGAATTCGCCAGCGCACCGGCTTGGCGCTGCCGTCGCTCACGAAGTAGTAGCCCAGCTCGCCCTTGGGGTTTTCGATCGCCATGTAAGCCTCGCCCACCGGCGTCTTGACGCCTTCCATGACCTGCTTGAAGTGGTAGATCATCGCTTCCATGTCGCTCATTGCGCGGCGCTTGGGCGGAAGGATTACCCGGGGATCATCCACGTTGAC
>DASSTY010000003.1:0-7188 GCA_035707585.1 Gemmatimonadales bacterium | reverse complement strand
CATCGCAGCGATGATGGATCAGGGACTCGACGCAATCAGGCAGAAGCTTGACGGTGCACTCTGAAACCCCGCTGAGCTGATGAGCGTACAGCCGCCATGCTGATTCCAAGACTCTCCCGAATCATCGCCGCTTCCGTGCTCGGCGCGGCCGCGCTCGTCACCGGCACCGCTTCCGCTCAGACGCCCGCCGAGTGGACCGCGTACGGGCGCGACGCCTCTGGTGCACGCAACTCCCCGCTCACCCAGATCACTCCACAGAACGTAGCGCAGCTCAGCGTTGCGTGGACCTACCAGACCGGTGATCTCAAGCGATCCAACGACGACACCCGTTTCGAGGCGACGCCGCTGATGGTGGACGGCACGCTTTACCTGGCGACGCCGTTCGGGCGGGTGATCGCGCTCGATCCCGCCACCGGTCGTGAGCGATGGACCTATGACGCCATGGCCAACGCCACCGCCGGCTTCGGCGACCCGGCCACGCGCGGCGTTTCCACCTGGCTCGATCCACTGGCAAAGCCCGGCGCACCATGCCGGCGGCGCATCTATCTCGCGACTCTCGATGCCCGCATCGTTGCTCTCGACTCAAAGCGTGGCGTGCCCTGTCGCGACTTTGGCCACGCCGGCAGCATCTCGTTACGCCAGGGGCTCCGCAACAAGCCGTTCGAAACGGCGGAGTACGAGGTCACCTCACCGCCGGCAGTGATTCGAGGCCTGCTGGTTACGGGATCGGCGGTGGCCGACAACAACCGGACCGACGCGGCCAGCGGCGAAGTGCGCGCCTACGACGCCCGCACCGGCGCTCTGCGCTGGACCTGGGATCCGGTTCCCCGCGACTCTACCGACCCCGCCTGGAACACGTGGCGTGGCCCGAAAGCCCACCAGACCGGCGCCGCCAACGCCTGGTCGGTCATCTCGGCCGACTCCGCCCGCGATCTGGTGTTCGTCCCCACCGGCTCAGCCAGCCCCGACTATTACGGCGGGGAGCGGCTGGGAGACAATCGCTACGCCAACTCGATCGTGGCACTGCGCGCTTCGACGGGAAAGGTGGTCTGGGCGTTCCAGACAGTGCATCACGATCTCTGGGACTACGACAACCCGGCCGAGCCGGTACTGGCCACCATTGTGCACGACGGCAGGAAGCAGGAAGTGGTGCTGGCGGCCACCAAGACCGGCCAGCTCTTCGTGCTCGACCGCGACACCGGCGTGCCGGTCTTTCCGGTGGAGGAACGGCCGGTTCCGGCCAGCACGGTGCCCGGCGAACAGGCGTCTCCGACTCAACCATTCAACACGGTGATCCCACCGCTCTCGCCGCAGAGATTGCCGCTGGATAGCGTGTTCGGGTTCACCCAGGCGGATCGTGATGCCTGCCTGGCGCAGATCCGACCGCTGCGGAACGAAGGTTCCTTCACCCCTCCCAGTCTGCAGGGCACGCTGGTGATGCCGGGTAACGTCGGTGGCGCGCACTGGGGCGGTGTTGCCTACGATACCGCCCGGCAGATCGCAGTGGTGCCAGTCAACCACCTTGTGGCGATGGCGCAGCTCATTCCGCTGGCCCAGGCCGACCGGTCCGAGATGCGGCAGAACGAATCGCGCCTGGGCGACCAGTATACCATGATGCGCGGCACGCCATATGTCATGCGCCGCCGGTTTCTGACGGCACCCAGCCGGGCGCCGTGCGTTCCGCCGCCCTGGGGCGCGCTGGTGGCGATCGACCTCAAGACCGGCGCCAAACTCTGGGACGTTCCGCTCGGCGATGCCGCGCTGCTGCGCGGTGATACCAGTGGCTCCCACATGCCGACCGGCCTTCCCAATCTCGGCGGTGCGACCGTCACAGCCAGCGGGCTCACTTTCATCGGCGCGGCGATCGATCGCTCCCTCCGCGCCTTCGATACCGAAACCGGTGCCGAGCTCTGGCGCGGGCAGCTTCCCGCCGGCGCGCGCGCCACTCCGATGACGTATTCAATCGATGGAAAGCAGTACGTCGTGATCTGCGCCGGCGGAGGCAACGAGTGGGGGCGGGGCGACTATGTCGTTGCGTTCGCGCTGCCGTCGTCCGACTCCACTGCCGGCGTCGGTTTCCGTCCGATCACGATTCCCGACCCGGTGAGCGGCGACACCATGCCGGGCTATGTCTTCTACCCAGCAGACTCCGCCACGGGCACGACCTGGCTCGATCCGTACCGGCTGGCCGCCACTGCCGATGCGCAGCCCAGCGCCGGCGCCCGGCCGCTGGTGGTGATTTCACACGGTCACGGCGGTTCCGATCTCGGCCACTACGACCTGGCGACCTATCTCGCCAGCCATGGATTTGTCGTCGCAACGCTGGAACACCCGGGCGACAACTATCACGACATGAGCGGCACCGGCACTTCGGCGGTGCTGGTCGGGCGCCCGATCCAGGTTGCGGCCACGATCACGGCGCTGCTGCACGATCCGGCGTGGAAGCAGCTGATCGACGCCGATCGAATCGGCGTGGCCGGATTCTCCGCCGGCGGCTACACCGGGTTGATGGTGGTCGGAGGCGTACCGGACTTCCATCGGTTCACCGGTTACTGCAACCGGTACCCTGACGATCAGGAAATCTGCGCACCGCTGGATACCCTGAAAGCGGCGGGCACCTACGAAGCCGCGCTGGACAAACGCCAGCATGACCTCGATCGCTGGGGGCCCACTCACGATCCACGTGTCAAGGCGGCGTTCCTGATGGCTCCGTGGAGTCTGCTGTTTGACAGCACCGGGGTTGCCGGCGTCGATCGGCCGGTGTTTCTGTACTATGGCCAGAATGATCCGGTCCTGGTGCCCGACGAGAACGTCCTCCACATCGCTCCTTTCCTCAAGACGCTCGCCGGTATCAGGATGATCCCCAAAGCCGGTCACTATGTCTTTCTGCCGCCCTGTTCGCCCGAGCTGGCCCAGTCGGAGCCGGAGATCTGCACCGACCCGCCCGGGGTCGATCGCGTGCAGGCCCACGCACGGATCAATGCCGACGCGCTGGCGTTCTTTCGCCAAACACTGCGCGTGAAGGGCTCGGAGTGAAGGCCTCGATCTTCGTCGGCACCAGCCTCGACGGGTTCATCGCCCGTACCAACGGCGAGCTCGACTTTCTCCATGTGCCGGGAGCGGGGGAGAACGGCTACGACGAATTCATCGCCACAGTGGATGCCGTGGTAATGGGCCGCAACACCTTCGAGACGGTGCTTGGCTTCCAGCTGAAAACCTGGCCCTATCGCAAGCCGGTCATCGCCCTGAGCACCCGGCCGCTGCCGCCGGTTCCGCCCGATGCGAAGGTGGAGCGAATGGAAGGCGACCCAGGCGACATCGTACGGCAGCTCGCCGACCAGGGCATCGAGCATATCTACGTGGACGGCGGCATTACTATTCAGCGGTTCCTCGACGCCGGCCTGATCGATCGAATCATCGTGACCCGGGTGCCGGTGCTGATCGGATCGGGGATCCCGCTGTTCGGCGCGCTGGCGCAGGACATTCCGCTCAGGCATGTGGCGACCCGGGAGCTGTCCGGCGGGCTGGTGCAGAGCGAATACGAAGTCGCTCGACCGGCCTGAGGCCGCCGCTTCGTTTTCACAACCGCAACCAGGTGATGATTCAATGACGTCGTCAACGCAATCCCCGGCAGGTCAGCCACTCGTCGCCCAGGCGCTCGCCGCATCGCTCACGGTTCGAGACATCCACGCGAGCCTGGCCTGGTATCGCGACGTGGTCGGGTTTGAGGTGGTGCAGGAGGTGCAGCGCGATGGCGCGCTCCAGTCAGCAGCCATTCGCGCCGGCGAGGTTCGACTGCGGCTCAATCAGGACGACGGGGCCAAGGGGTGGGACCGCGTCAAGGGTGCCGGCATGTCGTTCATGATTACCACCGAACAGGAGATCGATGCGGTGGCGGCGCGAATCAAGTCGCGCGGCGGCACGCTGCTGCTGGAACCGACCGACGTGCCCTGGGGCGCGCGGGTGTGCCGAGTGGCCGACCCCGACGGCTTCATCTTCCTGATCTCGACGCCGGTGTAAGGGAACGGCGATGGCGGCTTCGCAGCGCGTTGTCTTCGGACTGATGTACCGACTCGGCTTCACGCCGTGGGACGGGCATCCGTTGCCGGCGCATCTGCGCAAACTGATCGAGGGCGATTCGAAACTGCCTCCAGGCCGTGCGCTCGACGTGGGGTGCGGCACCGGCGATACGGCGATCTATCTGGCGCAGCATGGCTGGGAGGTTACCGGGATGGATTTCGTGGAGCGTGCCCTGCGCCGGGCGCGGGACAAAGCGGCTCGCGCCGGCGCCCAGGTCCGCTTCATTCGGGCCGACGTTACCCGCCTCGGCGAGTATCAACTGGGAGAACCGTTCGACCTGGTTACCGACAGCGGCCTGCTGCACGGGTTGCTCGACCCGGCCCGCGACGCCTATGTCCGCGAGCTGGCCGCCGCAGTTCGTCCCGGCGGCCGGCTCCTGATTCTGGGGTTCGATGAGGGCCGGCGCCGCCAGCCGCGTGGCATCAGCCGCGCAGAAGTGGAGCGCCGTTTCGCCGATGGTTGGGACCTGCTCGGCTCCGGCCTGGACGCCGAGGCCTCCCGCAACAGTCGAGACCAGCTCTTCTATTACGACCTCCTCCGCCGCCCCGACTAACCCCCGCGCCCAATTCGCCCCAACTCGCCCCCGCGCCCTATTCGCCCCAACTGACCCCCACGACCCACGACCCACGACTCACGACTCACGACCCACGACCCACTTCCCGTCTTCCCGTCTTCCCGTCTTCCCGTCACAGCCTGAATCCCCCCACCGCTCCTGTCAGCCGCTCCGCCGCATCGGCCAGCTGTCCCGCCGACGCCGATACCTCTTCGGTCGACGCGTTGAGCTCCTGGGCGGCGGCAGCGATCTCCTGGGCGGCGGCGGCGTAGTCTTCGGTGCCCGCTGAGACTTCCTTGATTCGCACTGTGATTCCCTCGATGAGACTCCGCACCTCACCCGCCGAGGCCGAAATTCGCCGAGTCCATTCGTCGTTTGCCTCCGCGTCCGACGCCACGTTGAGGAGTCCTTCCGCCGCGGCGTGGGCCGCATCGCGCGCCGCCATTCCGCCCTGGCCGAGCCGCAGCAGCCGTTCGCGCGCGGTATGAACCCGCGCCAGCACCTCCTGCACCGTGTCGCTGGTCATCGTCGCGGCCTGGGCGGCCTGGCTGGCCAGCTTGCGAACTTCTTCGGCCACGATGCTGAAGCCGCGGCCTTCTTCTCCCGCCCGGGCCGCTTCGATGGATGCGTTGAGCGCCAGCATGTGGGTCCGCTTGGCGATCGCCTTGGTCTGGGTGATGAACTTCTCGATTTCGCTGGAGCTCTGCGCCAGCGCTTCGGCCTCGGCCGACCCCGCTTCGACCTCCTCGGCCAGGCGGGACAGCTCGGTGGTACTGGCATCGAGCCGCTCCCGATGGCTCCGCGCCAACCGGGCCAGGGCGCCGTTTCTTTCGGCCGACTGCACAGCGCCGGCGGCGAGCTCTTCGGCAATCCGAAGAATCTTGCCGGCATCGTCCGCCACCATCCGCACGATCACCGCCTGCTGAGTGGCGCGATCGGTCAGCTCGCTGGTGGTACTGGCCACCTCCTCGGTCGAGGCAGTCATCTCCTGAGTCGAGGCGGAGATTTCTTCGGCCATCGCGGCGGCATCGCTGGCCGCCTGCTGAATCGCGGTGGTGAGCGACCGGAGCGCCTCCACCATCTGAATGATCGAGCCGACCAGCTGGCCTGCTTCGGAGCGGCTGGCCGAACCGGGCAGATCCGGGCGCGCCAGGTTGCCCTGCGAGACCGCCGCGGCCACGCTGGTGGCGAGCTCCAGCGGCCGAATCACCTGCCGCAGAACCCACCAGATCGCCGCAGCCTGGAGTACCAGGAGCACCAGGAACGTCACGATCACCGGCAGCAGCAGACCGGTGTCGCCTTCCGCGGCGCGTCGAATGGTCCACGCCAGGACCACCGCAAGCACCGCTGTGAGCAGGACGATGCCGGCAGTCGTGGCGCGGATCAGGGACCAGGTCAGACTCTTGCGCGAGGCCATGGCAGCCCGATGAGGTTGGAGATGAGGAGGTACGACAAGCTACAGCCCGGGAGCGGGCCAGAGCAAGCGGCTTGTAACCGGGCGTCCGTCATGGGACCTTTGACGTGTTCCACAGGAGGAGCCCATGCCCGGCCCTGAATCCCGCCGCCTCGCCGAGGACGCGCACCGCACCCGCTACTGGACCCGCTGGGGGCCCTATCTCTCCGAGCGGCAGTGGGGCACGGTGCGGGAAGACTACTCGGCCGACGGCAATGTCTGGGCCTATTTTTCTCACGATCATGCCCGGAGCCGCGCCTATCGCTGGGGCGAAGACGGAATTCTCGGCCTCAGCGACCGGGAAGGCCGGCTCTGTTTTGCCTGGGCGCTCTGGAACGGCCGGGATCCCATTCTCAAGGAGCGACTCTTTGGGCTCGGCGGCCCGGAAGGCAATCACGGCGAAGACGTGAAGGAGTGCTACTACTTCCTGGACGCCACGCCCACGAGCAGCTATCTGCACGGACTCTACAAGTATCCCCAGCGCGCCTATCCCTACGCCGATCTGGTCGCCGAGAACGCCCGCCGCACCCGCCAGGATCCGGAGTACGAACTGCTCGATACCGGCGCGTTCGATGAGAACCGCTACTTCGATGTTTCGGTGGAATACGCCAAGTCTTCCCCCGAGAACATCCTGATCCGGCTGGCCGTCAGCAATCGCGGCCCCGAGCCGGCTACGCTGGATGTCCTGCCGACGCTCTGGTTCCGAAATACCTGGTCGTGGGGCCGCACTGGCGAGGGCTATCCGACGAAACCGGAGCTCACCAGAATCGGCGATGACGAAATCGCCGCGGAGCACGCCACGCTGGGGCGGTTTCATCTGCTGGTAGACCGCGGGCCCGACGGCAACCTGCCCGATTTTCTGTTTACCGAGAACGAGACCAACCACCAGCGGCTCGATGGGGCACGCAACGCATCGCAATGGGTCAAGGATGCGTTTCATGAGTACGTGGTTCACAACGACGCGGCGGCAGTCAACCCGGCGGGGCGGGGCACCAAGGCGGCGGCGCACTACCGCCTCACCATTGCGGCCGGAGAAAGTGCCGTGCTTCGTCTCCGGCTCTGCGCCGACGATGTGGTTCCGCACCGGCCGTTCGATCGTCGC
>DASSTY010000002.1:0-3065 GCA_035707585.1 Gemmatimonadales bacterium | reverse complement strand
CGTCGCGGCGGCGACCTGGAACAGGAGCGGGAGAGCGGTCAGGAGCACGATAGTCGGAGGTGAAGGTGGAAGGCCGAAAACTATCAGCGGGGGTGGCCGGCGCGAAGTTGAAGCGTACCGGCCACCCCCGCTGCGCCGGCGATAGTGCCGGCGTGATCCGGTTATTCGTAACGCAGGGCGATAATCGGATCCAGACTGGCCGCGCGGCGAGCGGGCCAGAGTCCAAAGAACAGTCCGATCGCGGCGCTGAAGAGGAATGCCACCCCGATCGCCATCGGCGAAATAGCCACGTTCCACTGGGCCAGCTTGGAGAGCGCCAGCGCACCGCCAACGCCGAGCAGGATGCCCAGGATGCCGCCCAGGAGGCAGAGCACCAGCGCCTCGATCAGGAACTGCAGCATGATCGTGGTGCGGGTAGCCCCCAGCGCCTTTCGGACGCCGATTTCGCGAGTCCGTTCGGTGACCGACACCAGCATGATGTTCATGATGCCGATACCGCCGACCACCAGACTGACCGCCGCGATGCTGGCCAGCAGGGTGGTGAATACCTGGGTTGCCTGCTGCTGGGTAGCCAGGATGTCCTGCTGATTCCGGACCTGGAAATCGTTGTCGCCGCCCGGAAGGATCTTGTGCTCCCGGCGGAGTACCTGCTCGATATTGACCATTCCCTGTTCGACCGGAACTCCGTCGGCGATCTGAACCGACAGCGACCGGATCCGCTTGGTGCCGTGGATTCGGTACTGGGCGGTGAACAGCGGAATCAGGATCTGTTCGTCGGGGTTGAAGAACGATCCCTGCGAGCCCTTGGCGCTCAGCACGCCGATGATTTCAAAGGGGATGCCCCGGATCAGGATCGTCTGGTGGATCATCGCGGCCGGGTTACCGCCCAGCATGTCGGGCACCGAGGCGCCGAGCACGGCGTAGCGCTGCCGCGCTTCGTCGTCTCCCTCGGTAAACATCCGGCCGAACGGCACCGTGTAGTTGTGCATCTTCACGTAGCCGGCCGTGGTGCCCAGCACACTGGTATTGATGTTCTGGTTGCCGTACTGCACCTGCAGGTTGCCGGAAAGTTCAGGCACCACCGCCTTGAGTTTGGTGGCCTGGTTCTTCAGCGCCAGGTAATCATCGGTGGTCAGGGTGGGACGGTCGCTCCGAGCTACGCCGCCCCGGAATCCCTGTCCCGGATAAATCGTCAGCACGTTGGCACCGAGCGAAGCGATTCGCTCTTCGACGGCGCGCTGGGCACCGGTGCCCAGCGCCACCATGGTGATCACGGCCCCCACGCCGATGATGATGCCAAGCATGGTGAGCCCGGCCCGGAGCTTGTTGGCCCGGATCGACTGCAGGGCGACCGCGATCGTTTCACCGACCAGCATGATTAACGGCTCCCTCCGCCCGAGTTGCTGCTCCGATTGCTGCTGCTGTTGTTACTGCTGTTATTGGACTTCATGCCAGGCACCGCGCCGCCGCCGGTAAACCGGTTGACCCGCTCCTTGAACTCCTGCTGCGACTGCACCAGGCTGGCGCTCGGCAGCAGCAGCACCGAGTCGCTGGGCTGCAGTCCGGCCACGACCTCGGCGTACTCGAGGTCGGTGAGCCCGGTGCGCACCTTGACCGGGGTGGGCTGCCCGTTCCGCAGCACAAAGACGATGTAATCGCCGCCAAACTCGTAGCCGGTGCCGGTTTCGCCGCCGGCCCGTCCACGACCGCCGCGTCCACCCATCCGGCCGCCGCCGTTGAGCCGGCGGATGTTGCTGAGAATCTGGCGCTCCGCCGGCGTGGGCGACTGGCCGCTGCGGAACTTCGCGAAGATGGCGCGCACCTGTTCGGCGGTGACACCGTCGGGCAGCTTGATGGTGCTGCCGTTCGGACCGGCCATCGTGTTGCCGGCGGGCTTGGCGCTGCTGTCGGTGCTGGCACCGGCACGGGCGCCCAGGGTAGCGCGGCCCGAGTCGGAGCCGGGGGCCTGCGGATCCGGCATGTTGGCCAGTTCCTGCTGCACCTTCTCGGGGTTGAGGCCCAGGACCTGAGCGGCCGAGCCGACGTCGCGGGTGGTCCGGAGCGCCGCATTGGGAATGGCCAATACGTCGTGCCGCTCGCCGACGTGAATCGAGACTTCGGCGTTCATCCCCGGACGGAGCAGCCCGCTGCCGTTGCCGACCCGCACCCGGACCGGGAACATCGTGACGTTCTGATCCACCACCGCTTGCGGTTCGATCTTGAGCACTTCACCCTCGAAGGGGCGATTGGCGTAGGCATCGACCATGACCGTCGCGGTCATGCCCGGGCGGATCTTCCCGATGTCGGTTTCGTCCACCAGTGTGTTGACCTGCACCAGGTTGAGATCGGCCATCTTGAGAATCGTCGTGCCGCCGCTCACGTTGGCCGTAGCCGAGGTGATGATCGTGCCGCGCTCGATCGAGTCGACGATGATGGTGCCGCTGATCGGCGCCCGCACATTGGCGTCGGCCAGCGCGATCTTGGCATTCTCCAGCGCGACCTGGCTCTTCACCACGTTGGCCTTGGCGTTGGCATAGTCGAGCACCGACTGATCGTGCTCCTGCTGAGTGATCGCCTTGGCCGCATAGAGCTCGTCGGAGCGCTTCTTCTGCGTTTCGGCGTTCTCCAGCGACGCCTTGGCCACGTCGAGATCGGCCTGGGCCTGCTGGACCGAATTCCGCGGGATCCGGGGATCGATCTTGACCAGGAGGTCGCCCTTTTCCACCCGCTGTCCGGTTTCAACCAGCACTTCTTCGACTTCGCCCGACGCCCGCGACTTGACCGAGACGGTCGTGTCGGGTTGGATCGTGCCGGCGGCCTCGACCGACACGATCACATCGCGCCGGTCCACCGGAACAGCTTCGTACACCGGCGGCGGTGGAGGGGACTTGCAGGCGGCAGCTGCCAGCGCAGCGACAATGATCGAACGGACTCGCATCAGACGGCTCGGCTTTCAGTGGTGAAGTCAGTGGCAATGAGCCCATCCCGCAGGTGCACCTGACGGTGGGCGTGCTCCGCGATGTCGTGCTCGTGGGTGACCAGCACGATGGTCTGACCATCCTTAT
>DASSTY010000001.1:0-3212 GCA_035707585.1 Gemmatimonadales bacterium | reverse complement strand
AAGGCCTGTTCGATTTATTGCCCCGCAGGTCAAAGTCCCGCAGGAGTCTGCATGACGACCGCCGCCGCCCCGGAGGAGAAACTCGCAGCACCTGAATGGGGCGAAAGCGCGCTGCGCCTGCTGGCCCGGGCCGGGCGGCTGCTGGGCACCTCCCTGGAGTATCAGAGAACCCTCACCGAGCTGGCCGGACTGATCGTTCCCGAGCTGGCAGATCTCTGCATCGTGAATCTGGCGGAGCCGAACGGAATGGTTCGGCCGCTGGAGGTGGTCCATCGCGACCCGAACGCCGCTGCGCTGGTCCGGCAGCGGCTGGGGCCGGCACCGGTTTCGATGGAGCCGGGGGCCAGCCCCCTGGCCGAAGTGATGCGCACCGGGCAGCCGCGCCTGATGCCCGATCTCACCCCCGAACGGATCAGCCAACTGGTAGACGGCCAGGAACGGCTCGAGCTGCTCCGGAGCGTCGGCCTCAGATCGGTTCTGGTGGTGCCGATGCGGATCCGCCAGGAGACGGTGGGCGCGCTGGCGCTGGCCCGGAGCCACGACCGGCTCCCGTTCGACGAGGCCGACCAGGCGCTGGCTCAGGAGCTGGCCGACCGCGCCGCGGTGGCGGTGGACCATGCCCGCCTCTTCCATTCGGAGCAGGCGGCCCGCGCCTCGGCCGAGCGCGCCGCCGCGACCATTGGCCGGCTGGGCGGCTACGCGACCCGGCTCAACCGGATTCTGGAAGGGCTGGTTCAGGCCGACACGATCGAATCGGTGTCCCGGTTCATCTCGGAAGAGGCGGCGGCCGCCTGCAGTGCCACCGGTGGCTGGGTGGTGCGAACGGCACCCGACGGGCACACCATCGAAGTGGTCGCTACGGTGGGGGGCCAGATCGCCAACGTCAGGGCGCTCTATCCCAGCATCGATGTCGATCAGGAACTCCCCGCCTGCTGGGTGGCCCGCACCAGGGAGCCGCTCTTCATTACCTCGCGCAGCGAACGGCTGGCCCGGTTTCCTTTGGCGGGAGCGGCCCACGACGCCCTGGGATATCACGCATCGGCGGTCCTGCCGCTGGTGAGCGAGGATTACTGCCTTGGCGTGATCGGCTTCGTCTTCGATGAGCCGCGCGAGTTCGATTCAGTGGAGCGCGACTTTCTCTCCGCCGTCGCGCGCCACTGCAGTCTGGCGTTCAGCCGGATCGCGCTGCGGCGTGAGCTGAGCGATACCAACGCCCGGCTTCAGATCGAGCAGACCCGTCTTCACACCATTCTCGATCACCTCCCCGCCGGCCTCCTCGTGGCCGAAGCGCCCAGCGGCCGCCTCCTCCTCCACAACGCCACCGCCGAAGAGCTGCTCGGCTGCAATATCAATCCGGGCGACGGGTTCCAGTTGCCTGACGATTTTCCGCTGGCGCGGGCGCTCCGCACCGGCGAGGTGGTGAACCGGGAAGAGCGCCGCTACCGCCGGCCCGACGGCAAGGTGGTTCGTCTCACCTCCAGCGCTGCGCCGGTTTGCGATGCCGCCGGCCGGGTGGTGTACGCGGTCACCGTGTTCCAGGACGTCACTCGCCAGGGCGAACTGGAAGAAGCGCTTCACGCCGAGCGCGATCGGCTGCGCCTGGTTCTGAACGCGGCGCGAATGGGAACCTGGCAGTGGGATCTCGCCGGCAACGTCGTCACCTGGGATGACAATCTTTGCGAGCTGTACGGCTTGGCGCCGGGGCGGGGCGCTCCCACCTACCAAGCTTTCCTGGCGCTGGTCCACCCGGAAGATCGCGGTTTCGTCGATGCCAGCATTCGTCGCGCCATGCGCGAGGGCGGCTCGCTGATTTACGAGTTCCGGATCATCACGCCCAACGGCAAGCTCAAGTGGATCGCCGATCAGGGGCAGGTCTTTACCGATTCGCAGGGGCAGCCGGTCTACTTTGCCGGCGTCTGCATGGATGTCACCGAGCGGCGCCGGGCGGAAGAGCATCTCCGCGAAGCGCAGAAGCTCAATGCCGTCGGCCGGCTGGCCGGCGGAATGGCCCACGAAATCAACAACATGATGACCGTGGCGCTGGGCTTCTGCGATTTTCTCCTGCGCGACCCGCTGGTGCCCGACACCCTGCGCGGCGACATCGGCGAAATCCATCGCGCCAGCGAACGCGCGGCCAGCGTCACCCGGCAAGTGCTGGCGTTCAGCCGGCAGCAGCTCATGCTGGTGGAACCGGTAGATCTCAATCAGATCGTTACCGAAACCCATCAGATGCTGCGGCGGCTGCTCGACGCTCCGATCGAAATCCAGGTTGACATGGCGGCCGGGATCGGGGCGATTCAGGGCGACCGCAACTACCTGAGCCAGATTCTGGTGAATCTCGCCCTCAACGCGCGCGATGCCATGCCCGAGGGCGGCCGGCTCACCATCCGCACCGAAGCGGCTCGGCTCGACAGCCCTCAGCTGATCGACCATGACGGCACTCCGGTGCCGCCGGACGATTACGTGCTGCTGACCGTGTCGGACACCGGATCCGGAATGGATCACGATACGCTGGGACACATTTTCGAGCCGTTCTTCACCACCAAGACGGTGGGCGAAGGTACCGGGCTCGGACTTTCCACGGTGTACGGCATCGTGAAGCAGAGTCACGGATTCATCTGGGTCCACAGCGAGCCGGGGCGGGGCACCGCATTCCGGATTGCGTTCCCCCGGGCGGAGCAGCCGGCTCGCACCGAGGTGGCAACTCCGGCGGTGCACCCGGAGCGCGCCGGCGGAGAACGCGTGCTGCTGGTAGAAGATGAACCGATGGTGCGCGACGTTGCGGCGCGCGCGCTCAAGGATATGGGATACCGCGTGGAGCTCGCCAGCGACGGCGACGAGGCGCTTGCCCGCCTCGAACAGAGCCCCACCCTTGGACCGGTAGACCTGGTGCTCACCGACATCATGATGCCCCACTCCGACGGTCACGAATTGGGGAACCGGCTGCGCGAGCGATTCCCCGATCTTCCCGTCATCTACATGTCGGGCCATCCCAGTGAAGAGATGATCGGGCGGGGGCTGCTCGATGCCGGTGAGCACTTCATTCAGAAGCCGTTCCTCCCGGAGCGGCTGGGTGAACGGGTCCGGGCGGTGATGGACCGCCGCTAGCGAGGAGTCTTGATGCCTGTATACACCGTGGATAGCGAGCCGGGTTCGCGCGGAGGTTGGCGGCAGATCGTCGGACCGCTGCTGACGCTGGCCGTGGCGCTGGT